>JAIRTW010000115.1 GCA_031254875.1 Candidatus Bathycorpusculum termitum | reverse complement strand
CTATCCGTGTAGGTCCAGTACGCTTTGTCTTGTTTGATGGATATACCAAGTCTACTGTCTGCCTCAAGCCACATCGTATGATAGCGCATAATCGCCTTTTTGCATTCCTCAATGAAGCGTTCCATGCCGTACTTCTCGATGGATTCCCGCTTATTGCGCACCCCCAAGAGCTTCTCAACTTCAAGCTCAACTGGCAAACCCTGACAGTCCCATCCAGCCCAAAACGGCATGTAGTAACCTTCCATAGTTTTCCATCTATAACGGATATCTTTCATGATACGTCCCCGGGCGTGCCCGATATGAGGAATACCGTTTAATGTGGGGGGTCCTTCGACATATCCAAGATTGCCTTTGATATTTGGGGAGTTTTGAAGAGCTTCAAGCTTTTCCCGTATCTGATTTTTAATCCAGAATTCACGGATTTCTTTTTCAAGCTCAAGCGGTGTATAGTTTGGAGGCAAAGCAGTTTGGGTTTGGCCAGCTTCAGTTTGGGCAGTCAAATCTATTACCGTAACGCAAAATACACCAAAAGACTATAAAAAGATACCATTGTGTGTGTATTTAGCTCTTTGTCCAAGCAAGGCTGTGGTTGTTTCTCATTTGGACGAATGTGCACTTAGGGCGGCATATTGAGGTGTTAACCCTTGGCTTACTCTTTGGGTTATGTCAAAGGCGGTGACCGGTGTCATGGGCAGATTGTAGGCGGGTTCCATTTGGGGAACGCTTTTCTCAAAGGGCGGTGTTGTTCAAATTTTAGAAGGGTGGTTTGGCAAAGGGCGTTTACTACAAAGCTGCCTCGGGATGTATTTATGAAGCAATAGCGTCAAATTCGCAAGATGTCTATGTGGTTTTTCTTTACTAATTTTACTATTTCATACCATAACACCGAGACCGCGGCCAAACTTAAAACAGTTAAAATTTGCCCTATTGAGAGCGGTGCAAGTTTTAGAAAAACATTCAGAGGGGTATATAAAATAACGAACAACGTTAATACAGTGAAAACATTTACTGCCCACATGACCTTATCTTTAGTCAAACGTTTAATTGAAGAGAAAATGTTGTCTACGTTGGAACTGTTGACTTGAACCAAAAACAAATTAGCCAACATGATAACAGCAAGCCCCATAGACCGTGCCACAGCCGCATTATTGGGATTATGTGACAACATAAAATAATAAACCCCAAAAGACACCGCAAATATCACTAAACCTTGAGTAACACTCTTGGCTAACGTCTTTACATCCAGTATTTTCTCCTTTGGATTGCGTGGTCGGTACTCCATGATACTTGTTTCAGCCGGTTGCCGCTCAAACACAACCGAACAAGCCGGATCAATAACTAATTTCAACAAAACAACATGTAAAGGAAGCAACATCAAACTCGCAGGATATATCCCTAACAGAGGCGCAAGCAAAGATGCCAATAAAATGGACAAATAAATAGCAAAAACATGGCCATCTGCCTTACGGATATTATCATATATCCGGCGTCCATCCTCTATCGTGCCTATAATAGTAGAAAAATTATCATCCATAAGAATTAAATCGGCCGCCTCGCGGGATACCTCGCTACCCCGCTTACCCATGGCGATACCTATGTCAGCATATTTTAGTGCGAGCGCATCATTCACACCATCACCCATCATCGCAACAATCTCGCCATTATCTTTAAACGCCTTAACGATGCGCATTTTATGTTCCGGTACGACCCGGGAAAATATACTAACAGTTTTGATACTCTCACACAACTCGTCATCAGTTATTTTTTCAAGCATATCGCCAGTGACTATATTATCCGAGTTTTTCATACCAATTTTTTTCGCAACAGCCGCCGCAGTTATACCATTATCACCTGTAACCATAATCACCCGGATACCAGATTTGTTGCAAGCCGCTATGACGTTTTCAACTGATTCGCGGGGCGGATCAGCAAGCCCAATTAACCCCCAGAACACTAATGTACAGTCTGTGAGGGTTTTTGGAATACCTGATTCACCATTCAGATTAGCTGTTGCTACCGCGATAACCCCCAACCCCTGTTCGCTCATCGCACGGATTTTCTGCTCTATTGTTGCGCGTTTATTGTCGGTTAATTGGCAAATTGTAAGAATACGTTCTGGAGCGCCTTTGGCCGCTATGATGATTTCGCCGTTGTGGCGCCAAATGTGGCCCATCATTTTTAATTCGTTGGTAAAGGCATATTCGCTAATCAGCTCGCCGCCGAAAAGGTGCTTTATGTTACTGCCTATTTTTTCGCAGTAAGCAAGCATGGCTTTTTCCACAGGGTCATAGGTGTTGGTTTTGCATGCAAGCCCCACCATTTTAGCGAGGTTTTCTTTGTTCCCATCGATAGCCCAAGTTTCTTGTACAGTCATTTGGTTCATAGTGACGGTTCCAGTTTTGTCCACACATAGCACTGATACTGCGCCAAGGGTTTCAACAGAAGGTAGTTTACGCACTAGGGATTTTTTCTTTGCCAGCCGCCATGCACCCATAGAGAGAAATACTGTTAAAATAACTGGAAATTCTTCGGGTATCATAGCCATTGCTATTGTGATACCTGAGAGTATACTTTCGATAAATCTATCCTGGAAGGGGGTGTTGGGAATATTGAGCCAAGTTACCACACTTACTAATGCAAATAGAACCGCGGCAATGCCGACGCATAGTTTGACAAGGTTGCCGGTTTGTTTTTGAAGGGGCGCGTTTTCTTTGTGTATTTGGGCTATACGGGTTCTGATTTTGCCGTATTCGGTGGCTTGGCCGATTTTATCGACGTATACAACTGCTGAGCCTTGTATTACATGGGTTCCAGCGTAACAGTAGTCTTTGCGCCAGTGCTCTTGTGTTTTGTTTGATTTTTCTGTTGGAGTTTTCCAGATTCCTTCGGGTTCGCCGGTTAACGAGGATTCGTCGATGTATAAGTCGTTGCAGTTGATTATAAAGCCGTCTGCGGGAATTTTTGTGCCTTCTTGGATTAGTATAATGTCGCCGGGAACAAGGTTGAGACTTGCGATTTGGGTTTCTTTTCCGTCGCGTATGGCGGTGATGGGGGGTGTGGAGCGGTCTTTTAGGGTGTTTAGTGTTTTGTCGGTTTTCCATTCTTGAATAATGTCGATACTGATGATGGTGATGGCAAATATGAGCAATATTGTTCCGTCGCGTGGTTCGCCGAGAATAAAATAGAGGATAGCGGCGATAATTAAGAGTAAAAACATTGGTTCAGAGAGGGTGTGTAGTGCTTTTTTTGTAGTGCTTTCTTTTTTTTGTGGGGAGAGTTCGTTTTTGCCGTGTTTCAACTGGAGGGCTTTGGCTTCGTTGGTAGTTAAACCGTCAGATGTAGGCTTGCAGGTTGTCATATTGACTACCTATGATTCCCTTTTAGACGTACTCAGATAGTGCTAGTATGCTTGGTTTGATTGCATGCAACAGCATGTTCTGAGTTCTGAGAGATAAAACTGCATTGTGAACCGACAAATTTTTGAGGTAATACCTTATTGTCAAAATTTTATGGATGCTGTTACAGTATCTTTGTAAGGGTATAGTTTTTTTGTAGCACTAAAACCCGTAGCACTAAATACATACATACCATTGTGCTTATATTATATTTGTGTTAACCTCTGCACTTACACTGTTGTCCAAAGAGTGCCTAGTCAAATGGTTAGTTGCGTGTGGCGTAACTAACGGTGAAGCCTTCGCCATTGTTATTAAGTATTGAGGCAGAAGCCAAGGTGCTGAACTGCTGGTTTGTCATATGAACTCGGGAGTGCGTAAAGTTGCTGATGACGCCTTTATCGTTTCTTACATCCACCTGACAGTCGCTGAAGGTTATGGATCCAAAATCTGAAAGCGACGAGATTTGTCCATTCACCATTGCTCGTTCCACAATCCATTCACCCGAAGATCGGGTTGAGTTGTAGACAAAGTTTCGATCAAAGGTTTTACCGTTGGTTAGATCCATTATCTGCATGTTCCATTCGTTGGTTTCTGAATCTACAAGCGTTATCGACGCGGTCACGCTATCGCCTGGTGCCAATGTGAAATTCTCGATTCGAATTGAGTAATCGGGGAGCATCTCATACCATGCATAATACATTTCCGTTCCCCGGTGAACGTTGTGTTCTGTTCCAATTTGAATCAAAGTTTTATCCAGCTGTCCGCCGATGCCCACCCAAGCTGAAGAGTAACCATCTCCTGCGCCAGTATTAACCTGCGGCACAGTCCATGAAGCACTGATGCCGGTGACTTCCCGTTGGTTATAACTGCCTGAAACAATGTATCCTGCCCAGCCTAAACTTGTAAGTGTATTTCTATCGGGATGATTGGTCAATGTTTCTTCAAGCAGTGATATGGCCGATAACACCAATACCAGTAGCATAACCCAGACCACTGGTAGAATGATAATACGTTTCCTGATTTTTTTCTCAAAAAACAACCTATACTTCGTCTCCTAACTGTTCCCATTTTAGAAACAGATGACAAATCAATACCCGTTGGGAACTGGAAAATAAAATCCTTTGTTGTTACCTACATATACAACATCCAAAATATCCCGCGCTTAAAAAACGCGGGTATGCTTATATGTTTGCACAAATACTTGTGAACCAGTATCGGAAACGTAAATAATCCAATAGTGCATGTTAGTTTGTTTGTGTATGTTTGAGATCAAAACATGCTGATTGTCTATGTACTCGGTTGACTCCCTAAACAATATTGTTCCTGCATCCTAACTCACCCTTTTTTCTATACCACTCTATACAGTCCGAGCGTGTATACACACGAGAAATATCAATATAGGCTTTTTTAATACAACGTATAGTATACGTTATAGTATAGGCTTTTTTGCTGTAGAATAGGGAAGAAAGAAAAAATACGAAGTATCAGTAATATCGGTTTTATCAGTAACATCAGTAACATCAGTAACATCGGTAACAAAACAGCCAAACCAAGTTGTTTATCAGTTCTATTCATAGAAACAAGCTTAAATCGGACTGTAAAACACTTTAGATATCGGTAACTCAGGGTGGTTACTGAAGTTACTGACATCACCGATGTTACCCTTTACACTCTTGTTACTGAAAACTTATCCATAAAACACCATCTAAGCGTTTCTCCCCCGTCATAAACATAAGTTATTCAGGTTTACACGTAACCGGTTCATTTTACAATAATTCATATAAGTTGAATAAGCCGCCCCTAAAGTCAACGCAAAAAGTATCCCGCCCGCCATATACCTAAGAACTGTTATGAGTATTCCAGTTCCTGTAGGAAAAGCCGCTGCAATCTGCCAGATGCCGAAAGTAAACGCCGCAGTTAAAGCAAGATACGCCAAAAATGCGGCTTGTGCTATCTGTACTTCTGTTTGAATTCTCAATAAAAGCTTCTGTTCTTTTGCCTGTGCCTCATAGAATTTCTGTTCTTCTTTATCCACAAGTTTTCCCTCTCTATCTAACCAGACATTTCCTGGCTTGTGGATTTAAGTTTTTGCTCTACTACACTCTCATAGTGTATGTCGCGTGTCATACACAACATACACTCTCTACGCTCACTGCGTTAAGAGCCACAACTCACACAGTAAACTTAACACTTCATAATCACACAGCCAATCACACATCAACAAACACAGTCACCTCATGAACTCTATCATAGAAAAGCCAGCCTAAATGTTAAAGAAAGGTGTTTGGCTGATGTTCGTGCCCGGATTCCCCAAAGTCGAATGGATGAACATAGTGAAGTGTCCACTTTGAGGCACCGTAGAGAACACCAGCCAAGTAACTAATAATTCTGATCAACACTACATTTAGATGCCCGCAACCGCCGGTTCGGCGTCATATCACCTTCCCTGCCTGCTGTGACTCGCCAAACCTCAGCCTCAACCAACCTATACCATTTGGGTAACGGTTGACTGAAACAAACACACTCCGCCGGGTACACAGCAAGATTATTGAAGCCGCAAGGATTCTGAGGCCGCGCACATATCATGCTAAGCGTCTCTGAACGGCAGCATTCACTGCTACACACATCAAAGTTTGCGGCTGTACACGCTAACGGCGTGCCTGAATGGTCAGTGTGGCTGATGTCGCTATCCTTACATGTGACGGGTTTAACATGTGCCGGATGCTCTGCATTGTCGGTGCTGGTTTGATGATAGTAAAGCATCATTAAAGATGATGTTTGATCAAGGCTATGCATGCAGGGAAACAACTTGGTGCTCCAGCGTAAAGCATGATTGTCTTCAGCATATCTGAGGTAGCTAAGTATTACTTCATAGTCTTCAGTACTGTCTGTCCAGTCACTGCATTCAGTGAGTTTCTGTTTGAAGCGGGCGAGTTTCAGCCGGAATAAGTTACATGTGCTTTGCTGATGCTGATACGTAAGCCACTCCTTAAACGGTAAGCTCTGACTATAGACAGACAGGGGTTTAACACCCTGTTTATGCTCTAACTTGGCTAATCTGGTTTTGTGACTAATACGTTTCATCCCCCACTGCCTTGTTCTCTTTAGGTTGCTCTTCAAGCTTAGCTAAGCGCCGCTCATGATCATCCAACTGAGCATCCTTAATGAGTGCCGTATAATGACCAATACATGTTGCAAGCAAACGTCCAGCTTCAAACTTATCCTTCAACTCAACCCGGTTTGGAGCATGGATTTTTTGGTCACAGAAGCTTATGGTGCGTTGTAAATACTGTTTTAAGCTTTCTCGGTCGAGTTTAGCTGTATTATAAGTACACTTACTGTCACTCATTGTTGGCTCTTCCTTTGTTGAGCTCGTCGTTGCCGCGGCAACTCCTCAGCTGTAACAATATGAGTCTCTACATCTAACGTTACTATGATGTTGCGTGTCCGCATCACATGACTAAGCCGGCGGCGTCTTTGAATCTCAAGCGGCAACGTAAGGAAGCGGCCACATGGACAGCATGCTTTAAGCATGCAGGGTTCATCCACGTAACAGTTACTACTCATTGCGCGGCTTCCGTTTGTGTATAATGTAACACTTCACTTCACCGGGAACACGCGATTGACACTTTAACTCTCTATGATTTGGATCCGCAACATAAAACCTGGGCTGTTTCTGTACATTGTTACATGGCTTCTTGTCACTAAAAGAGTAGGGGTTATAAGCCGTTAACTTTGACATGTCTATGGCTCGAACTCCGCGGGGTACTTTACTTTGAGATAATTAATCATAGCTTGGCTTGCATCGATAGACTGTTCATACGCCTGTTTCTGTGCCTGGTACCCCACGGTTAATATGTTAAGATCCCTCTGCAAACGCTCTACTTCAAAGACAGCAAAGTGGTATTGATTGCGGCGTGCTTCTTTGGCTTTAACTTCGGCTTTGCGAAACAAGGTTAGGTGCCCTCAAGCCCTGTTTTGTTGCCTTTAGCGGCTCGTCGTTTGAGGAACGCTTCCATCTTTCCCTCTAACACTACATCCATCTTGCTCTGTATAGCTTCAAGTTCTTTCTGAACCAGCTCAGCCTGTCTACGCGATGCCTCAACTATACCTTGAGCATATGCTTCCCCCGCTGAAACATATGTGTCCGCTCGACTCTGGTCATGAATGTACATAGAAGGTAAATAATGACACATTTCACATTCAGGGATACGATGCTGAGTATCATTAAGTCCGGGGTTGCCAAGGTTGTGTTTGCAGTTTATGAATAGGCATGTGTTTGCGGCGTTGTTGAGGACGGGGTGTATCATGTCTGAGGGGTTGCGCATGGCGTAAACATTGGTTTGCTCTTTCGGTTTCTGTCTCTTTAATGATAACATGTTATCTGCTCCGAGAGTCTATTTTATAGTAATACGCCTGCTTTTCACTGTCAAAGCATTGAACACACACTTGATGCAGCAAACATTTACTCTGCCAAAAAGCTTCTTCAGCGTTGGCTAACGCGGTCTCTAACTCGCGTTCTATTTGTGAGAGGGGCGCGTGGTTGCGGTGATAGTAATAATTCGTCATTTTAACAGCTCCGTTTATCCTGCGGCATCAACATTTTCCAATCATTCTTAGGACCACCGCAAGTGGGACAGCCTGTAACATCTGTTGGGTTCCAGCGTGTGCCTTGTGTATCTTTGGTTTTCCAGCCTTGCTTTATGTCAGTCATCTTAGTTGCCTCGTAGTGCTTTGAGTTTAGCCTGCAACAACATCATTGATGCTTCATACAATTCCTGTGCGGCTGTCCAATATTGATAGTCCACTTTGCCTTGTTTGTAGAGTGCTTCTGCTTGGTTGTACTCGTCTTGACAATGAATGATTTGAGATCGCAAGTTACGTTCCTCTTGAGCTTGCATGCGTTGTTTAGCTTCAGCGTCAATGAAGAATGTGCCGCCGGTTTGCGGACCACCAAACGAAGTGGGTGCGGTGACGTTGTCGGGGTACCATTTGCCGTTGGGTTGTACAAAGTCTTTGCCATCATTACGATAGGGTGGGTTGGTGGATGCGGGAACCTGGTCTTGAGTGATTCGGCTGTGTGAACGCTTGACTTCATTGATGCGTGCGTTGACAAGGTAACTGTTAAGTGCATCTTGGAAGACTTTGCTTATGTTGGTTTCTTTGTATGCTTTGATGTGGCTGTTGAGTTCTTTATGCATGTGTTGGGGTACGGTGACGGTGTACTTCACTGAGCCGTGTGTTTGTGTTTTTGTTTGTTTTGTCATAGTAAGATATTATCTTATTGTGCGTTATAAGCTTAAATCGTTTGATACTTGGGTGTTGATGGGTTGTGTGGCACACGCAACGTTGCTCAGGGAAGTGATTTGGCATATGCCACAAACAGGGACATATAAATAACACGTCTACTATAAACTATAAATGATATCCTATGAAAGCATACAAAACAACAATCTCAGTAGCGGTCGACACTGAAATTGTAAAACAAATCGACCAAACCAGACAGACATCAAAAGCTGACTGGCTCAGAGAAGCCATCCAAGAGAAACTTGAGAGAATGCAAGCCTCACCCGCAAAAGTAGAGCTCGCATCCTCCCTGCAATGCTCACACGAGGTGAACAACCCATGACTACACAAGTCACTCAGATAAGTCAATCGGTACTACTCGACCGCCTCAAACGACAACTTGACATCACAGTCGAACACGCCGAACAGCTGTCAAACCTCATTAACAGCATAGACCCAACCTACCTAACATGGCAAGCTACAACTCAGCAAATCGAAGTCGCCGCATCACTAAAGCCCGGGTATGCTAAACCATCATCGACACCTGACGTTTTTACAGCAGAAAAGCCAGCCCTAAATGACACAAACAACTCTGTCATTGATGTCAACAGCCTCCCCTGGCAGCCATCTAAAACCAGTAAAGGGGAAGCTTGTGAACAAATCACAGCCACGTCACTTAACGAAGCCACACGCCTGCTGTTACAGTCATACGTCGGTGAGTTCAGGCTTGGGTTCTGTTGGTGGACAATTCCATTCAAATCCACAGAACCAACATTGTACTGCCGTAAACCAATCAAAAAAACCAACTATAAGGTTGGCATTGCCTGATGCAGTCAATAATCGTTCGCCACTACCCAACACAACAACCAACTCCGCCTAAGAGACGAAAGTCTCCCACCCCCCTCTCTAAATCCAGTTGCGAGCATAAGTATGTTCTTGATTTGAAAAGCTTTGTATGCACAAGAACACAATGCCGAGAACACACGCTACACACCTGCCGCTACAACCGATGCGAAATCAAAACCTACATCCCAGAAAAGAAACTCCACAACCTCCCCTGGAACATTGTATGTCATAAACCCTACGATCAAGCATACGTTTACGCCTGTGACTATAAATCAGTAAATATCCCCAGGTTTAAGGATAGCTTTTGGTTCTATGACTTCCTAACTTCAGTACGGTTCACGGTGGAGGCTGACCGGTGGTATAGCGAAGTTTGTTATCTTTATGAGTATAGCACCAGCCGCGGGTGTGTTGTGCGGCGCTTAAGATTATGCAAACGACAACGAATGGCGGTGGAGAGCTAATGTCAATTCAACCTTCACATCCAAACGGCAACCTAAACAGAACCTTAGACCTCCTCAAACAACTCTTTGTACACCGCCAAGATTGCTATTGGACACAAAACCCTGAACACAAGTTCAGGCTCGTCAAAGACTACTCAAATGACACGAAAGGCGTGGATGTCCCAGTCTCTGATGCTTTGTTGTTGCGGCATTTAACAGGCTTGCAAACTGTGGGTGTGCCAATAATTTGTAACGACAGCACGGTGCGTGTGATGGTTTTTGACTTCGATGATGACCACTTCAAAGATGAGTCTGCTAAGCAAGCTTGTAGTAAAGTGCTGAGTTATTTGCGTGAGAAACTCAAGATCAGAGACAAACACATTGTTTTAGAGGCATCACGTTACCCATCTGACAATTATCATCTTTGGGTGCTATTCGATGAAGCCTACCCCGCCAAGTACATTAAAACGTGGGGGTTAAAGATTCTAAAAGAATGCGGCTACATCAAAAACGGGCACCCTGATAAGGTGGAATTGTTCCCTGATGGGGAAGGTGTCACTAAGCATACGCCTTATGGAAAGTACTGCAAGTTGCCGTTTGGCTTTAATCAGAAGCACAAGTTGTGGAGCCGCATGTTAGATTTGGATAGCTGGGCGCCGCAACCTATTGATCTTTTGTGGAATAAGCAGGGTTTAACTTTGGATTGGCCATCGATAAGTCTACTGCGGCAATGTACGGAGCAAAGATTAAGTCAGAGATATACAAGAGTGAACACTCAGATATTTCAAGCACCAAAGGTTGCCGGCGGGTTAACTGATAGGGGTATAAAATGTGTTGTTGATTTTTGGGGTGATGGGTTTGTTGTGGGTCAGCGGCAAAGGTTTGTGTTGGCGTTATGCGGCTACTTTCGCAAGAGAGGTATAGATTATCGCTCTTGTTGTCGTGTGGTGGAGGTGCTTTGTGAACGTTCGGGTGCAACATTGGGGGATTGTCAAGAGTTTCTCGATGTTGTGTATCATCAGTATTTTGTGTGTGTTAAGCCCGTCGATGAGTTGCTGGGGATTGGTGGGTTGAAAGCGCTCAAGTTGGATGGTTTGGTGGTTTAGTTCTTTTCTTTCTTTCTTTTTTTGTGTGTTGCGGTCGATGCAATAAAGTATATACTTATATAAAGTTTGATGGTGTTTGTGGTTTGGAGTGTGGTATATTCTAAATTAGAATATAAGCTTATAAAGAGCGATATCACAAGTATTTGTAATAGTGTGAAAGGACTAACCCTACACACGACCCAAAAAAAGAAGTGAAACAAATGTCTACAACAATCGAAATAAAAACAATCGCACACAAATGTGAGCGATGCGGCTACCTATCAATAAGCCGAATAAGCAACCCCCGAAGGTGCCCCAGATGCCAACATGCATATGGTGCACCTATACGAAAACCCTTTGTCAGAGTTGATAACTATGGAACCAACACAACCGAATAAAATTGAGGAAAGCGCCGGGCCCGACCAAGAGAACGGCGCAATCCCAATGAAAGTACCTGTCTCAAAGACAGACACTAATCCAGATACAAACGTAGTCAATAAAGGTATGGGTGACGAGTCTAAAATAATTAATCCTCCCAACCCAAACTTTAAAACGCCAAAGAGTCTCCGCAGTCAAATCAAACGTACACAAAGCAAAACCCGACGACCTGAAACGTTAATCGATGCCAGTACAAACCCAAACCAAACATCATTACAATTCCAATTCATAACAACCGCAAAAGCAAGCAACCCCATAGAACAACAGATTAGAGAAGAGTATGTCAATAAAGCCGACGCCCTCAATATAACTGAAGAATTACAAGAGACCCAAACAACCGAAGCAACCACAACGACCAAGCAAGAAAACCCCATAGTGGAAGAAGTCACAGTATCAAGTTTCCCTGAGCCGCCGCGGGAGCAAATCACACAAAAAGACGAAGAAGTTATAGCTGATATTCTTAAAATAAAAAAACAAGACAAAAAAGACAACAAGGAAGACAAAGAAAAACAATACCCAATGAAGGCTTGCGGTTATAGCGAAGAAGGCTATTATGAATCGATATATTTAGCCGGTAAACCAATATTTGCGGTTTATCAAAAGGGTGAGTTTAAAACTTATAGTAACGTCAAGTTTGGCGATCAAAAGTATGCTCCCATTACTGATAAAATCATGATGGGTACATACAAATTCCCTGAATTCCAAACAGGAATTACGCCTTTAAGTTTGCAGGAACTTTATGACCTTGTATATGCCGAGTTTAAGAAGTTCCTCGATTTAGAAGATGAATACATTAAACTCGAAGCAATTTGCACACTATTTAGTTACCTGCAGGATAAAGCAAACTCTACCCCCTACCTCTACCATGAAGGCGATAACGAATCGGGCAAAACCGTTACAATTGGACTGCATCGAGAACTTGACTATCGGCCGTTGCATGGTCAAAACTTGAATGGCGCAAACATCTATCAGTACTACGAGGATGAGGATTGTATACCGACAATTTGCGAAGACGAATTAACCCTTTTAGATAAAGACAACGCCAAAATGACTATCTATAAGGGGGGATATCAAAAGGGAGCCAAAGTTCCCCGTATTATAACTGGGCCTGGCACTCGGGAGATGCGGTTTTATCCTTGCTTCGGATTAAAATATTTCGCATCTGAGGACGCGCAAGATCCTAACAAATGTAAGGGATTTAACGAGCGCTGCATCTTTATCGCTATGACTACCGGTTACCCCGAGAAGGATTGGGGCGACATAGACGATGTCGACCGGGAGAGATGGCGGTACATTCGTAATCAGCTTTTACTTTATCGTTTGTCGGTGAAAGAACAAAAGTTTCCGTCGGCTATAGAACTTAATTTACCGGCTAATGTGCGAGGCCGGTTTAAGGAGTTATGGTTACCTATCCTTCAGACAGCTTCTAAACTATCTTGTTATGATGATATGTTTAGGTTGATGGATCAGGCTGTAAATAATCGGTTGTTGGTACGTCAGAAAACTTTGGAGTACCACATCGTTAAGTGCTTGAATGAGACGGTTGATGCTGGTTCGGGGGATGTTTGGTTTGAGACTATTTGGGATGCTTTGCAAGACGATTTAGATGGTGAATACGACGATAAGCAATTGAAGAAACAGATTAAGACTGCTATGGAGACGGTGGAGTTTGGGTTTGTATCTAAAAAGAAGGTGGGTGATCGTTTAGGGACACGGTTTAATGGTTGCAGCGAAAAAAGAAGAGATGTTGATAGTGGTAAAACACGTGTGAATTGGCACTTTAATGTAGTTAAATTAAATCGTATAATAAAGAAATATGGTGTAATTCCTAAATTACAAAACATTAAAGCTAAACAAACTTCTATTGTTACCGTTGTTACTAATGTCACTGATGTTACTGATATTACACGTGTTACTGATAATTCAAAAGAATCTACAAAACAAGCTATTACACCAACAACTCAGCCTCCAGACATCATAAACCCAGAGTGTCCTGTAGAGCCACACCCACAACAATCAATCTTTAAGGAACCCACAATAGAACCACAACCAACACCCCATACAAAACAAGAAACTTTTACTCCCCCCTTCGCTAAACCTAAAATCTACACCTGGACAAAACAAGCTGACGGACGCATAGAAGTTGTGCCGCACGATGGCGGAGACCCTTGGTTTTGGACACAAACAGAGTTTGATACACGTAAATCGTCATATCAGGGTGAGTGGCGAGAAGGCACACCACAACATCAATCACCTGAGTTCGGCGATATAGGCTACCAAACTTAGCCATACCCTATATTTTTTCGGAGGCTTCTATAATGACAACTACTGATATAGCGCAAGCTCTACCCATATGTCCCGTATGTCAAAAAAGTGAGCGTGTGGTTCATGCTGGATATAGAGTCCATAAAGACGGCTGGGAGCAACAACGCTATCAATGTCAAACATGTAGACATAAATTCAGTACTCATCAACCAACAAGCATAAGTTTACGTGAAAAACACTACCTTAACAGCCAACAAAACGCTACAACGGATAGTGAACTATTGGCCGCATCCAACAAACAAGATGCTCAAGCAGAGCATGCAACGCAAAACTTGGGTGCAGGAACACACAAAGCACTCACTGAGCAACAGACAAGCGAACATCAAACACAAAATGGCTACCTCACAAGCTACGCTTGGACTCTACAAAAACATGGCTTAAAAGAACAAACCATCAAACGCCGCATCAACTACCTCAAGCAACTCGTCAAGTATGGCGCGGACTTGATGAACCCCGAATCTGTCCTAACAGTACTATACACTGAACGTCAAAGATGGCGTGAACCTACCTACTACACTATAATCTGCAGTTACAGTGCATACGCACGTAAACATCACTTACCCTTCACAGCACCCAAACGACGCTATCAACCCAAACAGAAGTATCTCCCCACAGAGGAGGAACTAAACCAACTCATAGCCGCCAGCGGCAACACCTTAGCCGCTTATCTACAAGTCCTCAAAGACACGGGTTGCCGAGCTGGTGAAGCAAACAAAATCCGCTGGACAGAACTTGACAAACACCAACTTACAGCCGCCATAAACTATGCTGAAAAGAACAGTCTAAACCGTACAGTCCGAATCACTGAACAAACCATCTATATGCTAAATAAACTTGTAAAACGAGAGGACGGCTACATATTTAGCCCCTATAATGTAAAACAGAATAACTTTCGTGCAGTACGCCGACGCCTTGCAGAGAAAACTGGGAACAGCAACTTTATGAAAATATCCCTACATTCGTTCAGGCACTGGAGAGGCACCCGCGAATACGAGTTAACAGGAAGCATACGACAAGTACAGAAGCTGTTGGGTCATCGTAATTTGAATGCTACCGCAGTCTATGAGCACAGCACCTTCACAGTGGAGGAGTATATTGTACGGCGTCCACAAACCAAAGAAGACGAGGATTCATTGATAGCGGCGGGGTATCAATTCATACGTTATGATACTGAGCGTGGGGAACCAGTTTATAGGAAACGCAAATAACGTATCTCTGTACATGTTTGGTTTGTTTCAGGTATGTTTGAGATCAAACCGCTCTCCGAGTCCGATTATGGTTTTGCTGTGGAATTAGCTAACACTATGAACTGGAATATGGCGGATGAAGATTTCATATTTATGGCTTCATTGGAATCTGGAGGCTGTTTTCTTCTACTTGATGACGCCAAATGTGTGGGCATAGCTACCTGTATTAGTTATGGTAAAGTCGGTTGGTTTGGTAACCTCGTTGTTAAAGAAGAATACCGTAAAAGGGGCGCAGGAAGCGCACTTGTCACTCACGCAGTAAACTATCTGAACACTAAAAACGTAGAAACCATCGGGCTCTATGCCTACCCTCATCTTTTACGCTTCTATAACGGATTAGGCTTTAGACCTGACATAGACTTCTCTGTTCTCCACACTCCAAACCTTCCCCCTGTTAGCGCAAAATCTTTGCCCCGAATCGATAAATCTGAGTTGCCTGCCATAGTCAGATTTGACAACTGTTTTTTTGGCGGCAACCGGCAGAAACTGCTTGAATCCATCCTCCTCGATGAAACCAACACAAGTTGCTATGTAACCGAAGACAGCAAAATCTTGGGGTATGTTGCCGCTACAGTTTACGAGAAGACCGCATGGATTGGACCCTTAATCTGCCAGCCACAAAGAAGTGATATAGCCCTTTCTCTTGTTAAATCAGTGCTAACCGAACTAGAGGCAAAAAGTGTGTACACCGTGATCCCCAAAAATGATCCCGTTCTCTTGGGCCTATTTTTTGAGGTTGGCTTTAGAAAAGACTTTTTTGTTTCAAGAATGTTTTTAGGGAAAAACCCCGCAAAAAATTGTATATATCTCGCTGAATCTTTAGAACGTGGATAATTTATGGAAGATTACTGTAAATTTTTGCTTGAGGATTTTTTAGCATCATCTTTTTCTACAGTGAAAAAGATTGTTGAAGGCGTCTTGGCTGTGAAGGGGCAGAGCCTAAACCGCAAGGTTACCCTGTTTCAATATGTTAACGGCAAAAAAATATCGGTACCCTTTGAGGATGAACAGTTTTATCTCCGCGGGTCTGTCGAATACGCCAATCCCCAGCTCACCGTTGAGGAAGTCCAAGGAATCATTGGAATCCGTATGCTTGCGGCATGTGCCAACTATTACTTCGAATATGGCCTACACACTCCCACTCAAGATGATACTGCCGCACTCTTGGAGGCACTTAAAAAACCTCCAAAGGGCTATATCGTGCCTTTTCTGTTAAACACTGACGATGTTGAACTCAACCGTTACTCTATGAATCCCCTCAAACAATCCATCATAGACAGCGGACAAAGCGCAATTCCCGCCGCAAACGCCACAACTGAGGGGCTAAAAATCGATGAAGCATACACCAAGAAATATACCGGTTCGCTGATTTCAAAAAAAGAAACGGACTTAATCTCTGAAACACTCAACTCAAGCGGGAGCTCTTATCTTGATTTTGTAGATTCAATCAAGTACCAACAGTTGCCCCACCTTTCCAAGTTTTTCGACATGGACCTCTCTTTATACAGTTTACGCATGCCCCTCTCAACCCTAAAAGCCGAAGACAAAAACGGCTTACTCCACTACATAATAAGAGAAAGCAACCAAGACTACGCCTCAATAGAGGAAGCCTACAAGTGCATGGGGCGAAGCATGAATAAACGCACCACACTTTTAACTGTACCCCACTCCAAAAAAGGCTATGGCTCCAAACGAGTAGCTCGAGGCAAACTGCATTTTGAAAACGGCAAATTCCACAACGCAACCATCACATACAAAACGACAGCCCTCTACCCAAATGGTGTAGACCCAAAAGATATAGCTATAGCAGTATGCGACGACAAATTCAATATAGCAGGTGAGCAACTCGCCGATTACAGTTTTGCTGAGATGCCTTCTTCCCCCCAGTTCTTTCTCTACTCGATGGCTTCCCCCGAAGACGCCGCCGTTTGGCATGGTGTAGGCGTATTTGGCTCCTCCCAACTGCTACAAAGCTACGCCAACGCACGAAACGCCTGCCAGGCGGGCAGATTGATTAAAGATTTAAACCAAACGTACCATCTTAACACGAAAGTACCTCTACAATTCAACCTAGTCCCCGAAAATCTCTGGAGACACCCCATTCACAACAACATCGACGCCAGCATAGGTAGCATAGAAAACCTCTCAGACTTGACGCATTGGGGCATGAAACTCGAGTACCTCTCCGCCTTCAAATAACAGGAGCAACCATCTTGCCGAGCATAGACTACTATCTATTCCGCATAATGCGCATATTCAATTGCCTCCCAGTAAATCCATTAAGCCTCGGTAGCCAAACGAAAACTTTTCTTGAATACTTTAAAGCCTTCGATAAAGTGCCTGCGGTGCAGGCCATCTTTGGCGACAAAACCACTGCAGTGCTAAGCCAACTAAAAGTGGAATTAAGCTGGCTAAACGGCTACATGTATGTAGACGGCAACGACGGACACCTCGTCATAAGCAAAAAATACCTAAACAGCGGCAACCGAACCGAAATATACCTCGACTTAATCCATGAACTCTGCCATGTGAAACAATTTATGGACGGTAAAGAACTCTTTGACCCCCGCTATGCCTACGTAGACCGCCCCACCGAAATTGAAGCCTACCGTTACTGCATAAAAGAAGCCCGTCGACTGGGATTTAGCCAAGAACGTATCCGACGCTACCTGCGCACAGAATGGATGAACGATACTGACTTTGAACGACTCGTAAAATCAGTCAACGCATCTAACACCTAACTTCCCGATAAACATCAAACATTCTCTGCGCACATAGATCCCACGTATAGTTCTCAGAAACAAACCGGCGCCCATTTAAACCCATTCTCACACGCAAAGCACTATCCCCTAAAAGCTTTAGCAACGCTCCCGCCAACCCCCCAACATCACCCCGACCCACAAGCAACCCCGTTTCACCACGGCACACAGCTTCATTAACACCGCCAACATCAAAAGCAACAACCGGCCTACCCGATGCCTGCGCCTCAAGCAAAACAATTCCCTGCCCCTCCTGAATTGAGGGCAAAACAAACACATCCGCACAGTTATAGAGCAAAGGAAGCACATCATCGCCAACGCGGCCTAGAAACAAAAAGTTAGCTGCTAAACCTGCAGATTTTATAGTTTCCTCAAGGCTTCCTCGAAGCGGACCGTCGCCTGCAATAAGAAACTTGATATCCGCCTGCTTGGCCGCCACCTCTTTTGCGGCTTCAACCAAAAACGGTAAGCCCTTACGGGGAATCAAACTGCCCACAAAAAGCACACAAGGCTCAGCGCCTAACCCAAACTGTCGCTTGACTGTATCTGTATCTGCAGGCTTGAATCTCTCCGTGTCCACCCCGTTTGGCACAATCCTGACTTTGTCGGAATCTATCCCGTAGTGTTGCTGAATTTTCCCAAGCGAATAGTCCCCTATAGTCACGATTAAGTCGGCATCTTGAGCCATCTGCTTTTCCAATCCAGCGAGTTGCCGCATAAAATTATTCGCTACGCGGTCTCTTAATGTTTGATGCCCGTTTAGCTTTGCCTGCTCATACTCATCTGCAAGAACACCATGGATAGTGTGGATGAAGGGCTTTTTGATGCCAAGATGCCTGAGCTTTCTGACAAACCCATACCCACTTACAGCATGAGCCTCAAAGACATCAACACCGATGCATGACGCAGTTTTTATGAGACTTCGGTTAAAACACCAATTATCCAGCGGAAAAATAACATCTGTTGAGCTGCAGGGAATGAGAGTTGCGCCCTCAACGGCAACGGATGCTTTAAAACCTGCCTTAGTTCCACAGTAAACCGCGATATCTACCCGAGTTTGTAGCCGCTTAGCCGTCTCCATTATGCGCCGTTCAACACCGCCAAAGTAGAGATGCGGCGGTTGCGTGTTTAGGACTGCTAAGCGGAATTTTGTCATCTAGCGCACTCCGATGCTATGTCCTATAGCTAGTTTGGCTAAGATAAAGCATACTATAAATGGCTTTAACCCGTTTAAAGCGGCTAAACACAGTCCACCCGATTGATGTAGATCTCAAGTAGCAAATGAAGATAGTCGTAGTTGGTTAAATAATACCGTTATCGGTAAGTCACTGAAAAATAGTTGAATTTTATAACGCGGTTATATTTGAGCTTAAATTCAAATGGGACCTCACTATGTCTATGAGTTTTTTTCTTGTATCGGTGTCTTCTACGTTTAATTTGTCGATTTTCCATGCTAATTCTTCATCTAAGAGAATATCGGTTGCCCACTTCTGAAAATCATTGCGTTCAAGATGGAAAGTAATTGCCGCATCATCTATCGTTTTGAGTATCTCTGCTAAATCTGCAAGGCTCACCGCTGATATTCCTGTGTATCTGCCTCCGTGAGTGCAGAAGTGGAAGCCTCGCTCGAATGAGACCTCGGCTACGTTTTTTTGGAGAGGTTTATTTTCTGGGATAGCTACCATAATAATCCCGTGAAGTAGAATACGTAAAATCATATTTTTTATTGGTTTGTGATGGAGCTGTAACAGTCATTGATAAAGACAAATAAATCTATATAACCGCATTATGTGTGTTTATAATAAATTATAAGAGGCTCCTTTATGAATATAACTTATTAAATCTAATTTTGATTTACACAACCTCTTTAGTGGAAAATTTTGTTTTTTGTCTCCTTACCATTTCCCCTGCCAATGGTGTGCGGTTTGAGCGGAATAGGCCAACAATTTCGCGTCACTCAAATGTGTTGATGATGGAAAATTGGTTGAATCGGCAACTGTTGCAAAATTTACAACAGTTCAAACCGAGGATACGCGACGGATCGAACGGAAATAGATCATTTACAATCAATCTGGATGTAGGCATCGAAGATATTTGGTAAGGATAGCGTATCACCCAAATAGCTTAAAAGCCTCTATAACAGCTTTAATCAACTTTCTAAATAGTCATGAACCCACTACCAATAACATTTACCCAATCAATTGGAAGTACATTTAACCAGAAAAAAATGTTTTCTTGGGTGCGGCACTATTTTTTAGGTGATGTTCTTTTTGGCGTGTTTGATTTGTGACCCGTTCCTGTCCGGCTGAACAAGGTCGGCTAACGTTTACGCCGCCGAAGAGGGGTTTTTGCTATGTCGCGTTCTGTTTATTTCAGCAAGTCAGTGTTTTGTTGTATTTTATTAAAAAAGGCAATTGTTTCAGCAATGGTGGTCACAGTTTTAGTTTGGGTATCGGTGAAAGGGACTCTTTTGAGGTGCTCTGGTTCCTGCTCAAAAGCCTCAAAAGCCTCCATGTTGGGCGTATCATAGACGGCCCAAGCTTGATGCCCCCAGCGGTCAGTCCACACCCCTATAATCTTGATATGATGTTTAGCCGCTAGTGTATCTATTTTCTTTAGCCAATCCATAGTTATCTGCAGATTATTTGGATTACCTATCGGACAACTTTCTGGAGCATGTGTATAAACTTGTAATATGTGCATATACATTTCTCACATGCCTGTCTATTCGTTGCTTACCCGTTTAAACATCTTTCGCGGGCCCTAAAAGGAAAGTAAAAAGGATATGACCCTAAACACTGGTGGATTTTTTATTGTTTCTCTAGTAGGCAGATTCCTGATTATATTTGTTTATTTTTGGCGGCTTGTAATCCATTTACCGATTTCTAAGGTGGCGAACACTATAGCTCCAAACAGTACCGCTACACCCCAATCGATCAGCTCTGGCATGTGAACACCAAAGATGGTCTGCAGACCCGGCGCATAGAGAATTATTAATTGCAACGCGAAGGAGCCCAGTATTGCATACCATAGATACTTGTTCTTGAAGACGCCGACTTTGAACACTGGATATTTCAATGACCGCATAGAGAGCGCTATTATCAGCTCCATCACTATCATGGCGGTTAACAGCTGGGTTCGAGCTTCAAGGAGCTGATACTCGCCCATCCATGGCTGATGTAGAAAGAACGCCGACAACAACAGAGCTGACATAAGCACCGGCATTGCAGTAAGGTAGATTTTGACGTCTCTGCTAAAGATACTCTCGGTCGGTTTGCGGGGTTTGCGCTCCATCAGGTCGGGGTCACCTGGATCCACACTTAATGCAATAGCGGGTAAACCGTCTGTAACTAGATTCAGCCATAGTAACTGTACTGCAGTGAGCGCGATTGCGGCGTTGTTAACTGCTTCTTTGCCTGCTGCGGTTGCAAGGAAACTCTCGGGTGCAAAGAGTTGAGCAAGATAGGGCACTGACACAACCGCGCAAAACATCACTATGATTTCCATGATGTTACATTGCAGTAGATATGTGAGGTATTTTTTGATGTTTTCAAAAATTTCTCTGCCTTCCCGCACGGCTTTGACGATACTGGCAAAGTTGTCATCGGCAAGCACCATATCGGCGGTTTCTTTGGAGACTTCTGTGCCGCTGATGCCCATGGCAATGCCTATATTGCTCATCTTTAGTGCAGGGGCATCGTTGACACCATCGCCGGTCATTGCGACAATATGATTTTTTTGTTTCCAAGCTTTAACGATGCGTACTTTATGTTCTGGTGAGACACGGGCATAAATCACCACGTTTTCTACGATGCTGGCGAGTTGTTCCTCTGTCATTTCTTCAAGTTCCTGTCCCGTCAGCACTTGGTTTTTTGGGGCGTCTTCGTTGATGAGTTCGAGTTCTTTGCCTACGGCGGTGGCGGTGAGTTTATGGTCGCCTGTAATCATAACGACGCGTATTCCGGCTTTTTTGCAGACGGCTATGGCGTCTTTGACTTCTGGGCGGGGTGGGTCAATCATGCTCATGATGCCGACAAAGACAAAGTCTTTTTCCATTTCCTCTGTGAATTCTTCCTCTTCGTTTGGGAGTTCTTTGTAGGCAAAAGCGAGATTGCGTAATGCTTGAAGGGCAAGCGCTTCGGTTATTTTGAAGTGTTTGATGTGGTCTTCTTTGTTGAAGGGCTCTGTTTTGTTGTTGATTAGGATTTTACTGCAACGTTCAATGACCACTTCGGGGGCGCCTTTCATGTAGGCGATTTTTTTGCCTGCTTTGATATGGATGGTGGTCATGCGTTTGCGTTCTGAGGAAAACGGCACTTCATTGTAACGTGGTTCTTCTGTGTTGAGTTCTTCTTTTTGTATGCCTGCTTTCTCTGCGGCGACAACCAAGGCGCCTTCGGTGGGATCACCTTTAACTATCCACTTGCCCGATTGGTTGTCTTGTTCGAGGCTGGAGTCGTTGCAGAGTACGGCGACTTTGAGGAGCGTTTTTATGTCGTTGTGGGGTTCGATTTTTTTGTCGTCAACTTGGAATTCACCTTGAGGTGCATAGCCGATGCCTGTGACTTTGATGGATTGCTCGTTGACGTAGATGTTGCGGACGGTCATTTCGCCTTTGGTCATGGTGCCTGTTTTGTCGCTACAGATGACGCTTGTGTTGCCCAATGTTTCCACGGCAGGCAGACGTTTGACGATGGCGTTGCCTTTAGCCATGCGGTACATGCCAATGGCGAGTGCCCCGGTAACGATAGCGGGCAAAGCTTCAGGTACAGCGGCAACTGCTAAACTAATAGACCACAAGATCATGTCAAGGATGGGACGTTGCTCAACAACTATGCCGATGATCCCCACGCTTATGGCGACGGTTATGGCCAAGATGCCTATCCATTTACCTACACCGGCCAAGCGTTTTTCAAGCGGCGTCTGTTCCTGGGGAGCTACTTGAACCATCCTGGCAATTTTGCCAAATTCAGTGGTTATACCTGTGCCGGTTACAATTGCTCTACCCCTGCCATAGACAATGGTGGTTCCGGTGAAAACCATATTTTTCCGATCGTTTAGCTGTGTTTGCTCCGGCAGAACTTCAATTGATTTCTGCACCGGAGAAGATTCACCGGTTAATGGGGCCTCATCGGTTTTGAGTGTGAAGGCTTCTATGATTCTGCCATCAGCCGGAACTTTATCGCCCGCATAGAGCAATAAGACATCACCAGGAACCAATTCAGCCGCGGGGATTCGGGCTTCTTTGCCGTCACGCAAAACGCTGGCGGTGGGAGTCGTCATTTTTTTGAGGGCTTCCACAGCTTTTTCACTGCGGTACTCTTGAATGAAACCCAAAGTTGCACTGACGATGACAATTATGAGAATGATTGCGGCATTTATCATTTCCTCCCTGGAATTCTGATAGATGCCAACTCCTATGGAGAGTGCTACAGCGAAAAGCAGAATAATCATAAGTATATCGGTGAATTGTTCGAGTAGAATTTTTATCGGGGATTTGCGTTTTTCTTTTTTGAGTTCATTGGGTCCATATGTTATGAGCCGCTGTTTTGCCTCTTGGGCAGTTAATCCGCTATTACCTGTTTTTAACTCATCCATTGTTGCTTCAAGCGTTTCACTGTGCCAGGGCTTAACCAATTTTTCCCGTTCCCTGCTATACGCTCACTGTCAAGGTATATAGGTTTTAAGTACTTCATTGTTTAATAGACAAAATAATAACCTTTATTCAAAAAACTGAAATTTGCATTTATTTTATAAGGAAACTATAGACAAAAACAATAACGTTACAATGACGCTCATTTATACATCGGATATACTTCTACAAAAAGAACAAACCCGCCCCTACAAACTGCACCCTTGTTAGCCATACAAAAACTCAGGATGCCGTTGACGATAAGCGTTGCTGTGAACATAGAGTGAAATAACGCCCACCGCAAGCACAAAAAGACTAAGCAGATAAAGCATCCAAGCAAACGGTAAGCCGTAACTCATAATCTGTTTCTGCCACTCCCAAGGAAAATCAACTTTATTCTGAAGCGGCCAAGCTCCCACCACAGTGTATGCAAACCCAAATGCGGTTAAAAGTATCGCTGCATACTGACTCTCGGCCGCTAAGGAACGAAGTCCTCGTATGGCACTGTTGCAGAGCAAAACAACGCCGGCAAGCAACGCGGGGAAACTGGTGACGAAGAATATGGGGCTGACTGCACTGCGGGGTATGAGGGCCTGAACAGCAAAAGGCGCTACATCAAAGGTATCTTTGCCCCAGTCGGCAGGGGTCCATCCGCCCATGATTACCGCTGAGAGAAAGAAGACACCATAGGCCGCCAAAAATAAACCCAAAGAGAACCTATGATCAGCTATGTAACCAGCTATACGGTGCAGAGAGACGTTTTGGTTCATGGACAGATCGTCTGTGCTATTCTAAGTGGTTTTTCCATATATTACTTTTCAGCCTCATATATCTGAGTGAATGCAAAGGTCTAAAACATAAATCATGCATTATATAGAAACTGTAGGTGGATAGATGAAGTACGAAATCACCCTGCAAAGTATCATACCGCGTACAGTCAATGTGACCAGCTTCCGGTTTATCCGTCCAGAGGGGCTTAACTATAAACCGGGGCAATTTTTCTTTGTAAACCTGCAACACCAAGGCAAAGAAATCCGTAAACACTTCAGTTTTAGCAGCAGTCCCACCGAACCAGACTACATCGAGTTCACCAAAAAACTAAGTGACAGCGAATACTCCACAGTTCTCTGGGGCACTAAGCCGGGTGCCGGGGTACAAATCGATGCACCCTACGGTAAATTCACCTTCGAAGGCGAATACCCAAAAGTTGCTCTTTTGGCCGGCGGCATCGGTATAACGCCCTTTAGAAGCATGATCAAATATGCCGCCGACAAATCTCTAAACAGTCATATTGCATTGTTCTATGGTTGCCGCACACCTGTTGATATCGTGTTTAGAGACGAATGGGAATCAACTCAAAAAAACAACCGCTTAAAGGTAGTTCTAGTCGTCAACGAAGCCACACCAAACTGGACTGGCAGAACCGGAGTAATTAATGCTGACCTGATTAAACAGGAACTGCCCGACTATAGAGAATACATCTTTTTTGCCTGTGGACCGCCGGGGATGGTGAAAGCCATGCAGATCCTGATTGAAAATTTGGGACTGCCAAAGGAACAACTCAAACTGGAATATTTCACAGGTTACACCTGATTTTTCCAACAGAATAACTGTTTTGTTTTGTTGATGTTGTTTATGAACTCGCGTACGTGAATAGTTGGATGGTGCGCCAAAAGCGTAAGTCTGGCTAATCGATAGGCATTTAGGTTACAAGCCCTGATATACCTGCGAGTTAATGCATATGGCGCTGGTGAAGGTTAGTCAAATCTTAGAGGGCAAATGTACAGACCAAAAAGTCACTGTACGCGGCTGGGTCTACCGCAAACGTGAAGGGAAGGATCTCATATTCCTCTTAATCCGTGACTCCTCAGGGGTAATTCAGTCAACCATCAAAAAGTCCAGCCCAAGCTGGAGCGAAGCCCAAAAACTCACGATCGAATCCAGCCTCACACTGGAAGGCAGTGTTAAAGCGGATACGCGTGCCCCCGGCGGCTTTGAAATCGGCTCAGATAGTCTCACAATTATCGGTTTAGCCGAAACTTTTCCCATAAGCAAAGACAAAAGCGAAGAATTCATTCGTGATATGCGACATCTTTGGCTTCGAAGCCGCAAAATGAATTTGGTCATGAAAGTCCGAGCAGAAACCCTAGAAGCCGCCCGCGAATACTTTAGCAAGCAGAACTACACCGAAGTTTCTCCCCCTATGTTTATCTCGGCAGCCGTGGAAGGCGGCTCCACTTTGTTTGGTTTGAAATATTTCGACCAGCAGCTCTACTTAACCCAGAGTAGCCAGCTTTATTTGGAAATTTTAATGTACTCCCTGGAAAATGTTTACTGCATTGCCCCCTCGTTTCGCGCTGAAAAAAGCCGCACCATTCGGCACCTAACAGAATACTGGCACATAGAAGGCGAGTGGGCTTTTGCCGATATGGATGACCTCATAAAATTTGAGGAGGGCTTGATGGCTCATGTATGCCAGGCAGTTGCGGTTAAATGCGAAAAAGAATTCAAAGAGCTCGGGGCAGATATAGAAAAACTCAAAGCCATAAAAACACCGTTTCCCCGTATCACCTACAAAGAAGCCATAGAACGTCTCAAACCTAAAAATCCCCAGCTCGACTGGGGTAGCGATTTGGGTTATGAGGATGAAAAAGTGCTCGCCGAAGACTTTGGCCAGCCCTTTTTTGTCTACGATTACCCAACAGCCATCAAGGCGTTCTACTGCAAAACCTACCAAGACCATCCTGAAGTGGCCATGTCTGTGGATATGATGGTGCCCCGTATCGGCGAAATAAGCACCGGCGGCGCAAGAGAAGACAACAAAGACACTCTTACCAAACGCATGAAAGAACAAGGATTAAACCCCGAAGATTACGAATGGTATTTAGACCTAAGACGTTACGGTACAGTACCCCATGTGGGCTTTGGCATGGGCTTGGAGCGGTTGCTGGTATGGATGTTGGACCTCGACAACATTATTGATGCCATTCCATTCCCCCGAACAACCCGAAGATTCTACCCCTAAACCCTCTTGACACTTGACAAGTTCTCTCTCCATGGGGCTCTTTTTTTCTTTTCTCTTCTCTTCTTTTCCAATGCCGTACACCCCTATATGTTGAGGTTAGGAGTTGTGTGATTTTTCACCCTGTGACTGGCGGCAGTGGTTAGACTTGGTATTTCTGTATAATAATAGACCAAGAAAAAATTACCCTGCTTGTCTGATTTTATTTGAGTAGGCGCAAGCAAGCTGTAAACACCATGAAAATAGCGTGGAAATCCACAATTCTTAAATCGCCCCTGCAATGAGCATAGATAGACTACAAAAATGCCGAGCAACAATGATGATGGGCAAACAAAGCTCAAGGCGTTAAAAATTTCTGCGATAGCCATCTCTAGTGTTGTAATCGTTGAACTCGTCGTGGGCTTATACGTTAACAGCTTAGCCATAATTAGCGACGGCCTACACGCTATGCTCGATGCGTTTACGTGTGTGATGCTGTTTTTTACTGTGCGCGAATCGCTTAAGCCACCCGATGAAGAACACACCTATGGGCATGAAAAGTTTGAATCCATAGGTGGCTTAATCGGCGGTATAATCCTCATAGCTGTGGCGGTTCTGATCTTCTACGAAGCGGCTCTCCGACTGATGGAGAATGCGCAACTCTCCGACGGCATAAGCTATGTTGGTTTTGTCGCCATCGGGTATGCGCTGTGTATTTCTATTTTGAGAGTTACGATTTTCAAGAGAAACAGCCATGTTGAAGGGGCCTCCATGAAAGCCGGCTTCTATGATGCTATCTCTGATTTAGGCTCCACCCTTATTGCGCTGTTTGGGTTTGCTTTAGCGCTGTTGGGTTTCTCAAACGCAGACGCTCTAGCCTCGATCTTTCTTGGCGTTATGCTTATCTATTTAAGCATTAAATTAGCCAAATCCAGCATCATGGAATTAAGCGACACGGCCTCAAAAGAACTGGTGGAAAAAACCCGTCGCGTCATCCAATCATGCGACAACGTGATAAAAATTGAGTGTCTCAAAGTTCGCAAAGTAGGCTCCAAAGTGTTTGTTGATGTTTCAGTGCAGGTTCCCAACGTCATGAGTCTCGAAGACGCCCACGCATCAGCATCCAAAATTGAAACCTGTCTAAAAGATGCCTGCGGCAACGTTGATGCAACCATACACGTCGAACCTGCCGACAAAGAGCACACGATAAAGCAATTAATCGAAAAACTCGCAGCAGTTGAAGGCGTTAGAGAAGTCCATGAAATCGCTGTTAGCTATGTGGACGGCAAACTCTACATCACCCTGCACGCATGCGTTAACTCAGAACTATCCGTAGAAGACGCCCACCGCTTAGCCGAAGTCATAGAACAACGCCTCCACCACGAGATTGCGCCCCTTGAAAACGTCACCGTACACATGGAACCCACAAGCATCACTATCCCCCAAGAACAGATAAATGAAACCCGCATGCAAAAAATCGTCACCGATGCCGCCATGAACATCGGAAACAACCTGCAAATTAAACGAGTGATGACCTACACCGCTGAGAACAAACGCTATATCAACATAGACTGTTGCTTTACCAACAATGTTCCAATAAAAGACGCCCATAACCTAGCCTCACTGCTTGAAAAAGAAACCAAAGAACATTTCGCCAACGCAGTCGTAACAGTACACATTGAACCCAAACAACAAAAACAATAATAATAGAAACTTGACAATATCCCTGATCTTTGGAAGTGCAAAACTCGCTGAGGTTGTTGCCTTTATCTAACATACCTAACCTAACTAGCGGGTTAGTAAGTCTGTAGCGTAGGGTTGTACGGTAATGTTTTAATTCTTAGTGTCTCTAGGGGTTGAAGCAGGTAATTATATTGAGTAACGGCGCTAAATGCAGTAAAGCAGAATGTGACAAGTTTGTTGCAGTCAACGAGTTAGCAAAACGCAGAGGATTTTTTTGGAGTAGCTTTGAAATCTATGGTGGGAGCGGTGGGTTTGTCACTTATGGCCCGCTGGGCGCTCGTTTGAAGCAAAACATTGAAGCTAAACTCCGTGAATTTATGGTTAAAAAAATTGGTATCTATGAGCTGGAATCATCTGTTATCGTGCCGGGTAAAGTTTTTGAGGCTTCAGGGCATGTGGCCCATTTTAAAGAGCCTATGGTGGAATGCCAGAACTGTCACACACGCTTTCGCGCCGATCACCTCCTTGAGGAAAAAGGCATCAACAGTGCGGAGGCAGAAAAAATGAGCTTGGATGAAATCCAAACCGAATTACAACACCACGAGGTCATCTGTCCGGACTGCAAAGGCGCCTTTGGCGAACCCACCCGCTACTTAACAATGTTTGAAACCACCATCGGTCCCTATGCTGGCTCAGTGGGCTATGGCCGACCTGAAGCGGCACAAAACATATTTGTTGAATTTAGCCGCCTCTACAACGTTGCCCGCGAACGTCTACCGTTTGGATGCATAATCATCGGTAAAGCTCTTCGCAACGAGATCTCACCGCGTCAGGGCTTAATTCGGCTTCGCGAATTTACCATTGCAGACCTAGAGTTCTTCTTTGACCCCGAAGAATCCACCTGCGAGCGCATCGGTGAGGTCGAAAACGAGGTTCTCCCCCTGTTACTCTGCGATACCCGTCTAAAAGACTCTGAAACCATAACAAACTTTACGGTGCGTGAAGCGCTTGACAGAGGTATTATTCGATGTGAGTGGCAAGCTTATTTCATGGCGCAAGCCAAACAGCTCCTAACCGCGCTGGGGGTGCCAGCAGAGAATCAACGCTTCATTGAGAAACTCGCCTGGGAAAAAGCACACTACAGCAGCCAAAGCTTTGATCAAGAAGTGCTAGTTGACCGCTGGGGCTGGATTGAAGTGTCGGGGCATGCCTATCGCACCGACTACGACCTAACCTGCCACATGAAAGCCAGCGGCGTCGACATGACCGTTTACAAAGAATACCCAAACCCCCTCGAAACCCAAGCGCTAGTTGTGAAGCCGATTATGGCAAAATTGGGCCCCGTCTACAAAGACAAAGCCGGCAAAGCCGCCGAGGCACTCGCCAAAATACCTGCCCAGCAAGTTGCAGACGCCATGGAAAAAGACGGTAGCATCACAGTTGAGGGCTATCAGATCCTCAAAGAACAAGTCGAGATAGGCAAACAGAAAACCACCATACGCGGCAAACGGTTTGTGCCCCATGTGGTAGAACCCAGCTTTGGTTGCGACCGCCTCTTCTATGTTGCCCTAGAGTACGCATATGGCATAAAAGATGACCGCGTCGTACTTAGCTTCCCAAAAAGCATTGCACCCATACAAATCAGCGTTTACCCCTTAATGAACAAAGGCGGCCTAGATATCAAAGCTAAAGAAATCCAGCGGCTACTCTCCTGCGAAGGCTTCATGACCGACTTTGATGATGCCGGCAGCATCGGCAGACGCTATGCACGTGCAGACGAAGCAGGCGTACAACTAGGCATAACCATCGATTATGATACCCTAAACGAGGGAACTGTGACCATCCGTGACCGAGACACCTGGAAGCAGATCCGCGTTGCTGTCAACGATTTACCCATACTGTTGCACAAATACTTTGAGGACAAAGTCGCCTTTGAAGCATTAGGCGACATAATAACCCGAACCGCTGAGCTTCAATAAATGGTTACTTAGTCGGATTAGTATGCCGGTCCTTGGGGTTGATTGTGAGAGGGGTGGGGTGATTTATGAGGTGCGCTTATATGGGTAGTCAGCGGCCCCTCTCACGATAGCTTGTATATTGGTTTAGCCTTATAAAATTAACCTGCCCTTGCTATGGCTGTTGTGTTGTGTGTGTAAAATGATATCCTTTGCGCTTGGTTGTGGTCTTTTTTGCAGTAGAAACCGCTTTTACGTATTGCAGCTGTAAGGCTTTTGATATTTAGTCAAATAACAAGGAACATAATTAAAACCTAAGGGCTATCTTTTTAATATACCTCGCGAAGTAGAAGAGTAACGAGGGTAGATACAGCGGGGGATAAAATGAAATGGTACTTCCATCAGAAACAGAAGAGCGCGTAAAGCGCAGAGCACTGAACGCTTGTCAGGATAACCTGCGCAAAGTGGTAGACGTATCAAGGAAAATCCCACAGCTCGTCGAATACTTTGCAAGCGGAGACAAAGAAAACGCACGCAAACTCTTCAGCGAAATCAAAGCCGGCGAAGAAGAAGTCGTTACATCACGCCGCATGGTCAGCCAAGAACTCGCAGAAATAGGAGCCATCCTCTTTGCACGAGAAGACTTTCTCCGATTCACCAACCTCTCAAGCGAAATAGCCGACTTCTCAGAAGGCATTGCCTACTACCTTGTGGAAATTATGGAACACAACTGGTCAGTTCCACCCGAAATCAAAAAAGACCTCCTAAAACTCAGCCTAGCCGTACTGGACACCGTGCTCAAACTCCGCGAAACCATGCTGGTTCTCAATTATGGCTCACAAAAAGCCCTAGAACGAGCCAAAGACGTCGAAATCGCCGAACGCATCGTCGATGATCAATACCGTGCCCTTGCCATAAAAATCCTAAGCAACAAACTCGACACCCCCGCACTTATGCTCATGCGTGACGTATTACAACTCCTCGAAAACTCTGCCGATAAAGCCGAAGACGCCGCAGACGTAGCCCGATTGCTCTCCTTTATCATGTGACCCTGATGGATAAGACAAAGGTTGAACTTATCGAAAACTTTTTAGTCGTCTGGAACCCCCCAGAAGGCGCTCAACTCTACAAAACCGCCTACTACGGCAAACCTGTAGGTATCCCCAAACCCAAAGTCCCCGAATTCGATGTACCCTTAGTTTTGGATCTGATGGAGGGGCTCTATCTAGCTGAAACTCAAAAAATCGAAATTTTTGAGAACCCAAACGAAGTTAAAGTTAGTCTCAAAAAACTGCGCCAGAAAGCCAAGCGGCTTTATGACGAATTTGAAGAAAAATATGCTGTCTATCGAGATATGCGTGACAGCGGCTTAATCGTGACGCCCGGTATCAAGTTTGGCTGTGATTTTGCTGTCTACAAGTATGGGCCCGGTGTGGAGCATGCACCCTATATGGTAACTGTCAAAAAGGCAGGGTCCGATATTTCTGCCACTGAAATAGTTAAAAACGGCCGGCTGGCAACAACAGTGCGTAAACGTTTCATCATAGCGGTGCCCGATTTGGCTTCTAAGCAGATAAAGTATCTTATGTTCAAATGGTTCAAGGCTTGAATTGAACCTTGACGCATGCCAAGTCTCCCGCAGGCGTGGAAATAACGCGACTGAAGTGTTAAATTGCCCAGTGGGGATGGTTTACCATTTCTTTATACCGTTAACTTCTTAAGTTTAGCAAGACATAATATATGTGCTGGTGAGGAGTGCCTGTGAAACTGTCTCTTAAACTTATACAATAATACACCGAACAACATATCTGAGACAGCCGAGTAGGAACAGTCTCACCTTTCTTTTAATGAGCTTACACTCTTCTCTGTCTGCTTATTATCTCATACAGACAACAGATCCCTATAAGTAGCTCAGCTAACCATCCGCTGAAAACAGCTGCATTGCAATTTTTTGTATACCCTTTCTTGACTGCGAGTTTACCTGATGATGCCAAGCACAGTTTGACACTGAGGCTGTTGCTTGTTGCTAAACAGCTTCAAATACACCGTACCCTGAGACTACCGCACTGTCGTAACTGTATTTAATGGATAACTTCCAAAGGGTTGCTATAGCAAGTTGACTTTAAATTAATCCATGTGTATAGTCTCATTAAAGAAGGTGTGTTTAATGAGGCCGATTTCAAACGAAAAAAGAGAACTAATAATCGAAGCAAAAAAACGTGGCGA
>JAIRTW010000092.1 GCA_031254875.1 Candidatus Bathycorpusculum termitum | reverse complement strand
GCATTTGCAGCGTTGTCTATTATGATTAAATCCTGCTTTTACACAACGCTGGCTACCACACTTTGGACATTTCATAACCATCACAAATACAAAAGGCTAAACCATCTCACAATCCTTTTTACAATACTCTCGTGTGGAGGTAACGTTTTAAAGTTTTTTTACATCATCTCTCAGCTTATGGTTGGGGCGATTTTGTATTTTACAATACGTTTGGTGAGCAGATAGACGGTTCAGTGTGTATATCCTCGGCGGTTCACTACATGATACGCGATTATTCAGTTTTGTCTTCGCTGGTTACCTGGATTCTCTGGGTGGAGTTTGGTGTTTTCTTCAGCGAAGCACATAATCAAGTTCGTTTTAGTAGCCTTGATGGTTTGGTAAACGCAAACGTCTGACTCCGCATTGGGTCATGCTTTCAGTTTGTGCCAGCGTCATCTCGATTTATCTGCGAGGTGCAGTGTGTTGCGGTATTTTCTATGGGTTTGAGTGTTGTTGCATTGATGTCAGATGGCCATTTTAAAAAATGGGTTATTTTGCTTATTTCGGTTTAATTTCTGAGGCGAACTTTTCTAGTAGAGGGACCCAGTGATCCTCAACTATTTTATCCCAATCAAAATTTAATGCGAACACTCTTGAGGCTTCTCCATATTTTTCTACCTTAACTGGATGGAAATATGCATCCTCAATACATTTAGCTATATCGTATACATCCGGTGTAGCTGTCTCTCCATTGATGGGTGTGGTCTCGAGGTTTAATCCAGTTCCCAATGACTTGCATAGCCAGCCATGACCCTGGACTAGTTCAGTCATACTGCTAAAGTCATGGCAAATATTTGGTACGCCACACGCTTGGGTCTCAAGGATAGGCATGCCAAAACCTTCACGTTTACTGCAAAGCAAATGTATGTCAAAGCAATTCATCAAAACTGCCAAATCTTGTTCGGTAAGCATAACATTTGCTATACTGGGACTCATAAAACGAACTACACCATCTAACCCATATTTATGGGCTATCGAGGGCAGAGGTATCCCGTTTGGGTCATCAGGTGTTGTGTGGTATAGCCAAACAATGTTTTTTACATCTGGATTTTGCTCTAGAAAATAGCTCATGGCTTTTATTGATTTGGTGTGACCTTTTCGGTCTTCTCTATCACTATTGGCTGCAATAGTTCCGAAAACAAACACATCCTCATCTTCTTTTATGCCAATCCTATTTCTAGCTTCCTTTTTATTCATAGGTTTAAACAAATTCACATCCACCCCATGATATATGCAATCTGCTTGTATTCCAACATCAGCAAGGCATTTCTGTTGCCATTTACATAATCCTATGACCTTATAATATTCGCGGGTAAACTTTAGAATTTCTTCGGGGTAGTTAATTAAATCCATCGGACTATATAATGTTGCGTGGGGAATAATTTTTGGGAACTCACTAAATGCCCACCAATCCGAGAACAGAAGCCCTAAATCGACCTGAAATTGCCTGCAATATTGCGTTGCCGATGCAATACCAAAAGTTCCGGATTTTGAGGGGAGGACCGGAACTTGGTAAGGCGGTACTCCGCCTGGTTCGGCGCCATAATAAGCAGAGATAAGAACTTCAAACCCGTGTTTGGGTAATCTTGTGCATACTTCTCTAGTAGTTTTCCCGTAGCCAGAAGCAATCCAAGGTGCTACACTATGCCACAATATTCTAAGTTTAGGTCGAGTCGTTAGACCTTTAATTTTACTCACTTTGATTATCCCTCGACATTTTTATAATTTTATATTATGAATTAAAACATGCGGTATGTTTGTGAAATACCCTTTAGTGGAAAAGTTTCAGGATCTTTATAATAGACCTCCTCGGATTTTATTTCCTGTTTTCGTAGTTGATTATACCGAAATTAGGGCCGCGCGTAATTCGTAACGCTTACGCCGATTACGATATTTATTTGCCAAAATCTTAAACACCTTAAACTTTGCAATAACATTCTCCACAAACACCCGCTCACAAGAAATACCACCTATTCACAGCTTTCTCCTCCACACTTAACACACCACCCTTAGTTTCTTCTGAGGAATCTCACGTTCTTATGCAGCTTTAAAATTCCCTGATACCCACTACCCCTTGAAACAAAATACTCTCACAAATAAAACTCCCAATACTATCTGATAGAGACTAAAAACATGCTTACTGCCCTCTGCATGGGCAGTACAAATAATCTCACCCTTTGACGATTAACAATTAGCTGAGTTTTCTGAGTGCGACGCATCTTTTTACCACTATAGCCGCTTTTTGGTTTTTTTCAGCCGCTCAACAGGACTCTTTGTCACATCCACCAATACCACCTCGACTTCAGTCTCATCCCCCACGAGAGCTTTTTTACCCGGCAGACTAAATTTTCCACACCCAACCAAAGCATGCTCCACCCACACAATAGTATCATGGGTTGTGGCTTCGCCGACTTCAAACTCATAGGATAACTCTTTTTGTGTGATGTATTGACGCCAATATTTTAAACTCATAAACAATTGATCTTCTAAAGATAATTTGGCATGCTACCCCGCCGGCTATGTTTTTTTGCGTAAGCAGCACGCAAAACTTCAACCATAGCATCAAAGGTTTCTTTTTTAACCCCAAATATTTGTTTAAAATCTTGTGGACTTAATTTAACAGCCTTCTCATACCGATCCGTACCTTAGAACAACCGATTAAACACAATAAACACAAAACAAACCCATCTACCTTTATAATTTCCGAGGAGGTCTAATGTTCATAGGTTTAGGTTTGGGTGTTTGGGTGATCTTGTGCGCTGGTACAATGATCGGCTGCATGGTGCGCTTAATTTGTGGGCGGCTGGGTCGCCTAATATGGCGTTTGTTAGGCGTTTGTGGCCTGAATTTTGGTTGGTAGCGGAATAGTTTAAGAATTAAACCTGGCAAAATAGGTGTACACAGCTCCTTGTAATGTTTCACATTTAGACATCAAATCAGGTAAAGCGCGCTTCATACTTGACAACCGATTCTCAATACGATTAAAATCCGCAGAATAAGCCGGCAGTGCGCCCAGATAGGGTCCGATAAGAAGCAGAATAGGACCTGCCTTTGACGATAACCGAAGAAACCAACTGCCTAACCGAAAAGCGAAACGCCGACACGGGAACAAAGCAGGGCAGTAAAGCGGTAAGTAGCCCCATACACAGGAGCTCGACTGAACCACAACGTTAAGCAATACGGCAAGGCGGCACTTACCTACTCTATAAAACACCAAAAACACGCCCACCCTGCTCGCCAAAACACAAAGATAACGTCTGCGATGAAACCGCGCATTATCCAAAAACACCACAATACCCCACGGCACACAAGGCAAAAACTGTGTCTCAAACCACCACTCAAAAAATCCCCAAAATCGAATGCTCATAACACAAAGGCGCCACAACCCTGCCATTAAATAAACCCCAACCACATTCACACGATGAAACTTTCGACCACATTTTATGTCTTCAAGGCGTTCTCCTTTAGGCGCATATCCGTATTCGCGGTTTAAGTCTTTTTTTATGTCGCATTAGTCAATATAGGCTCGATTTTCTCCGGGAATTTTGGAGAGTGTCTTGTCCCAAAATAATTTCCCCCCTCAAGTTAGTTTACGGCTCTCTCGCTATTTTACCATCTAAACTGTCTGGTAGCTATTACCCATCCATACCTCAGGCCATAACCGGCTAACAAATGCCATATTCGGAGACTCAGCAATATCCAAATTCGAGAGTGTTTATATTGGAATGAGGGCGTAGTGTTTATGGGATTGTTTTGTGATTTGTCCAAAATGCAAGAAAGATAATTCAGTAAAAAATGGTCATCACCACGGTAAACAACGCTACAAATGTAGAGAATGTCGCTGTCAGTTTACACAAGAACAACCACGCGGCAAAAACATCAAGACTAAACACTGGGCCATTCTACTATATGTTAACGGGTTATCTTTTCGGGCTATAGCAAAACTTGTAGGAGTATCACACAAAGCCGTATACGATTGGGTGAGGACCTTTAGTCTTGCAACTTATGAAAAACCCACTCCACAAGGCGAGATTGTTGTTGAGCTTGATGAGTTATGGCATTTTTTAAAGTTTAAAAAAACAAGCTCTGGATCTGGAAAGCCTACTGCCGCACCACCAAGCAACTCATTGACTGAGAATGCGAAAACCAAGACAGTAAAACCTTAAAACTGATGTTAGGTCGCCTTAAGAGGCTTAATGTGTCTGTGTTTTTTGCTGATAGTTGGGAGGCTTATGCTGAGCTTATTCCAAGGGCGTTTTTAGTACAGACTAAAGCAGAGACTCATGGTGTTGAGCGGAATAATTTTCGTCAGAGGCACTGGTTTGGTCGTTTTCGTAGAAAGACTTGCATAGTTTCACGGTGTAAACAAATGGTCGATCT
>JAIRTW010000074.1 GCA_031254875.1 Candidatus Bathycorpusculum termitum | reverse complement strand
TAAGAGTATCGTTTTGTCTTTCGGAGACACAGTCCAAAAGGGAAATCCAGCAAAACAAGGATGGAAACTAAAACCGTACCGGAAGCATATCCCTACAGCGAAGAGTCCAAAAGGGAAATCCAGCAAAACAAGGATTGAAACTAACACCGTACCCGAAGCACACCCCTACAGCGACGGGTCCAAAAGGGAAATCCAGCAAAACAAGGATTGAAACGTGATGAAGAAGCCAGTCTGTGGACCCCATCTTGTAAGTCCAAAAGGGAAATCCAGCAAAACAAGGATTGAAACTGCTATTAACGTAACTTTAGAGTGAACTGTTTTAATTGTCCAAAAGGGAAATCCAGCAAAACAAGGATTGAAACACTACTGTCGCGGCTGATGTGTTTGGTGTGTTGTGTCCAAAAGGGAAATCCAGCAAAACAAGGATTGAAACTGTGATAGTGTTGAAGAACTGGTCTAACTGGCCGTCCAAAAGGGAAATCCAGCAAAACAAGGATTGAAACTTCCCGTTAAGAAGCGAATCTAAGAAATATCCTTGTTGTCCAAAAGGGAAATCCAGCAAAACAAGGATTGAAACGATGGCGCTACATATCGTACTTGTGGCATTACGGTAGTCCAAAAGGGAAATCCAGCAAAACAAGGATTGAAACAGAATGGTTATGAGTCTGATGATGCGGGTTTTGACGTCCAAAAGGGAAATCCAGCAAAACAAGGATTGAAACGTGTAGTAGCATACATGTTTGTTGACCAGCCTAGGAGAAGTCCAAAAGGGAAATCCAGCAAAACAAGGATTGAAACAGATAGTTTTGTTGTAGTAAAACATTGGTGTCGCCTGTCCAAAAGGGAAATCCAGCAAAACAAGGATTGAAACAATAAAAGAAGAAAGAGGGAGAATCACCTTAGAAGGTGTCCAAAAGGGAAATCCAGCAAAACAAGGATTGAAACCTATAAAGAGCGGGAAGGTAAAGGTTTCATTAGTTGTCCAAAAGGGAAATCCAGCAAAACAAGGATTGAAACAGCCTCTTTCTCGCTATACTGCGGCGAAGCGGGCATTGTCCAAAAGGGAAATCCAGCAAAACAAGGATTGAAACGGCCAAAGGGATGCGGAGTCTCTTGTGAGTTCCGAGATGTCCAAAAGGGAAATCCAGCAAAACAAGGATTGAAACATATCTGCTTCAGCATTTTCTGTAAGTTTAGGGATGGGTCCAAAAGGGAAATCCAGCAAAACAAGGATTGAAACCTCCCCATGCAGCTATAGCTATGGCGGCTATAATCGCGGTCCAAAAGGGAAATCCAGCAAAACAAGGATTGAAACCTGTTAGCGTGGATCGAGTGGGAAGCTGAAAAAATGGAGGTCCAAAAGGGAAATCCAGCAAAACAAGGATTGAAACTCAATTGTTTAGGAACATATGATACGCGGCGGGCAGGTCCAAAAGGGAAATCCAGCAAAACAAGGATTGAAACATGTATACCCAACGTTTGTTCTTGTTGCTAAACTTAGTGTCCAAAAGGGAAATCCAGCAAAACAAGGATTGAAACCATACACACACCATCACAGTCGATGACGCCACCCTCGAGTCCAAAAGGGAAATCCAGCAAAACAAGGATTGAAACTAGAAGAAAACCAATCATACGATGTAATATGCGAAGTCCAAAAGGGAAATCCAGCAAAACAAGGATTGAAACTATTTCAGCTGGTATTAATCCTTGCTTTACACAGTAGTGTCCAAAAGGGAAATCCAGCAAAACAAGGATTGAAACGTTCGCTAACCAGTCTGGTTTAACGGTTACGTATGACGTCCAAAAGGGAAATCCAGCAAAACAAGGATTGAAACCAGTTTGGACATACACGGGTCATCGTGTGGACATGCAGGTCCAAAAGGGAAATCCAGCAAAACAAGGATTGAAACATTATTATGTCGCGAAAATCATCGGCATATTTCGTAAGTCTAAAAGGGGAATCCAATAAAATAAGGATTGAAACTTGACCTACAAAACACTATCTACCTGAAACGTGACTTAGTCTAAAAGGGGAATCCACTGAGGACTTGTTGAGCAAAGTCCAAAAGGAAACTTCAACAAACAAGGATTGAAACCCACATCAAAATATACTGTTGGGGTTGTACTCTTGAACACGTCCAAAAGGGAAATCCAACAAACAAGGATTGAAACCTTATATGGCGCCGTCGTTACAGTGTTGGGTAACCCAAGTCCAAAAGGGAAATCCAACAAATAAGGATTGAACCCCTTTCACCTCAAGCGCTTCCTGTACTAAGTTAAGTTGTTCAAAAGGGAAATCCAGCAAAACAAGGATTGAAACCTATTACAGTAGATGTAAAAGTAAAGGAAGTATGATGGTGTGGAGTAAAATACGTAAGTTGTTTTCTAAACGTAAAGTTGTTGATGACGTATTCGGAAGAGACTATACATATGATTATACTGAGCAAGAAAAAGAATGGGAATATGAGCAACAACAGAGAGACTTAGACGAAGATGAATCTTGGGGAGAAGGTGACTGGGATTGGGAATAGAAATACAGCTGAAGTCCAAAAGGGTAATCCAACAAATAAGGATTGAACCTATAAGACGGGTGTTTCATGAAATGCCTTGCTTCTTGTCCAAAAGACGAATCCAATAATACAAGGATTGAAACTTATATATTGTATCGAATACGTTAAGTTTCATAAATAGTTCAAGGTATAATCCAACAAAACAAGGATTGAAACGAAGCAAGCGGAAAGTATGCTCATTAATGTCCAGTTCAAAGGTATAATCCAACAAAACAAGGATTGAAACATATGACAGCCACTTCGACATTAATTCTGTTTCAAGTCAAAGGTAAAATCCGGCAAAACAAGGTTTGCGCCTTTTTAGTCCCGTGCGTAGACTGTAACGCGCTTGCAGGTTCAAAAGGGAAGTCCAACATTAAGACTTGAAATAAAGCAGATAGATTAAATAATTTAGAAAACAGAATTAACGTCTGAAAATGTAATCCAACAAAACAAGGATTGAAACATACAGCGTATAATAAGCAAATCTGAAAGTGTAATCCAACAAAACAAGGATTGAAACAAAACGTAGCGATTGGATTTTTGTATTAGTCGACGGGGTTTGAATGAATCCAACAATAAGGCTCAAACGGCATATGATGGGTTCGAAAGTATAATCCAACAAAACAAGGATTGAAACAACATTCATCCTGAGCAGACGGTGAACGTATATCTGAAAGTATGCTCCAACAAAACAAGGATTGAAATGGACGCTTGATGAAAAATATCCTAAGTCGCAATTGAGTTTACCGATAACGCGAACCGTTTGAACATTGCGGGTTCACGTGATTGAGCATCTATCATTGATAAACCGCGTGATAATGCATAAAACCCAAATTGGTGCCTTGTAGCTATATCGAATAACCCTTTCGAGTTCGTTCAAAGTGCGATTATTCAGTTTTTATCATAGTTTTTTCGCTGTCATACAATATACGTCTCTGTACACGTAAAAAACCAGTTTCGTTTTTCACAATAATCGATATATGTAATCCGGCGACCACACTACCCATTTCTTAAAAAAATACAATGGATGAAAAAATAAAATATGATTGCTGGTTGTGCCAGCAGATATTGTTGTTGGTTGTTACACCTGTATAGTTGATATCGAGATGTTTAACGGCATCTGCTGTGATTATGGTTATCTGTTGGATCGTGCTCGTCGGTTGTGTGTGCCGCGTGGTGCTGTTGATGCATGGGCTGTCGGGGGATCCTCTGTGGAGGTGTTGTTGTTGATTTCTGTGCTATATTCTTGGTTTATGGTGTAGATTTCACAGTCGTCATAGTTGCAAGAGCCTGTTATATATGCTTGGAGCCATAGGCCACTGGGTTGTAGCCATTCGTTTGTTGGGCCTGATACGGCTATCAGTTTGTCATTGTACCACATTTTTGCGCCTTGTGTTGAGTTTCTCTCGTAGCTGAGTGTGATTTTGAACCATGTTTTAGCAGTGATGGTTTGTTCTGTGTCTATTAGTTGTGTAAGTCCGCCATTTGCATAGGCGTATCTGAGGCATAGCGTAGTTACTCCTCCTGTGGTTTTTAGGGTTAGCATGGCGAGTTCGTTGTTGGCGTATGCGGCTGAGCCTTGGCCGATGAACAGTAGGTTGCTGATTTGGCCCTCGGCTGGTAATTTGTCGATGTATAGGTAGGCGCTTGCATAGACTTCATCTCTTGGGTTGATGAGTTTGTAGATAAATGTATCGGCTACTGAAATGTATGCTGAGTATGTGCTGTTGTAGGCAATATTGGTGTTGTAGGTTATGGTGCCGCGGGTTCCTGTCCATTTGCTTGCGTCGCCGCTTTCAAATCCATCTGAGAACAGGATGTTTTTGGTTGGTGGGGGGGGTGGTTTTGGTTGGTCGGGTTGGAGGTTTGTTTGTATGGTTTGTATTGTGTAGATGATGTGGTCGGATGTCATGTCTATGTTTATTTCGTATGGGTTGTTTGTTAGGGTGATGTTTGTGCCGTCGACGTTGAGAACTACTATGTAGTTGTCATTTGTTGTTGCGGTGATTGTTTGTTTGTTTGTGTTTTGTAGTGTGTATAGGCCTTGGGGGTTGATTGATGCGTATATGGTTGGGTTATTAACTGCGAGTATTGAGGTGTTGATTTCTGAGTTGATGGTGTTGATTTTCAAGCCGGTTGTGACATATATTGTGCAGTCGTCATAATAGCATGAGCCGGTTGTGTATGCTTGAAGCCATAGTCCTTTGGGTTTTAGCCATTCGTAGGTTGATCCTGACTCAATTATTAGATCGTCGTTATACCATAGTTTTGCCACAGAGTTTTGTCCGTAGTAAAGTGTGATTTTAAACCAGGTGTGGGCTGAAACAGCTTGATTTGTTTCGATTAGTCGTGTTAATCCGCTGCCGCCTGCATAGGCGTAAGTGAGGCATAGGATGCTGACGCCTCCGGAGGTTTTCACGGTCAGCTCTGCTAATGTGTTGCTGGCGTAATGATTTGATCCTGTGCCGATAAACATCAGATGGCTGACTTTGCCTTCGGGAGGCAAATTGTCGATGTATAGGTAGGCGCTTGTGTAGAGTTCATCGACAGGGTTGACAAGTTCCCAAATGAATCTGTCGGAGGAGGGGATGTGTGCTGAATAGGTTCCATTGTGTTTTGTTGATGTACTGTAGGTTATGCCGGAGCCAAATGAGCCTGTCCATGCATTTGCATTACCGCTTTCAAAGCCATCATAAAATAGAACCGTTGGGGTAAGTGTTGAGGGTCCAATCCAGAGGTTGTTTTTGTTATCTTTATCATCAACTGCATCTATAGTGCAGTCGATAAAATTGTTGGTTTTGAACCGGTTATAGTCTGAACCTTTGGCTGCGTATATACCGCGATATGAGGAAATCGTGTTGTTTGCGATAAACGAATGTGACGAAGACGCGAGATAAATGCCGTCTCTTTTTGCATTCACAGGAATAATTATTGTATTATTTACTATGGTGTTATAGTTTGATTCCGTGTCAATTTGTATTCCATTTGCCCATCCACCTTGTCTATCTATGTTTGTGATGAGTATATTATCTATGATTATTTCATTGTGTGACTGCTGATTAAGCCATATTCCTGCGGCGCCTGCTTCGGTTCGCCAGTTCTCTATTGTATTGTTGACTATGACGTCTCCGTTTGTGAAGTAGGTGCTGATTCCTGTTGTGCAATTTCGTATGATGTTATTTGCAATATAATTTTTATTTACTCCACTCACAACTTCGTTATTTTCGACATAAAATGTTGTTCCGATTGCCATACCTGCACCGCACCAGTCGCCAGCCATGTTTTCGATGGTGTTATTAACGATTATATTGCCGCCGATCTTGTCTTTATATTGTGCCTCAATAGCGATGCCGTAGCGTGCGTATGCAGCCGGAGGCGGTTCAGATCCTCGGGTGCCATTCCCGTCGTATATGTAGTTGTCTGTGATTATTGCGCCTGAACCCAGACTGGTAATGCCCACATCACTAAAGGCGGCAACTATATTGTTTATTGCAAAATCATCATGACTGTATGGTCCGCCCCAATTGATGCACATGCCGTTCCAGTCACAAAAAGTTATGATGCTGTCGCGAATGCCATTATTGCCCAGTGTTGGATAATTGTTGCCGGTTTGGAAGCCATACCCACGAACATTGGTGATGTTTGCGTTTATCACTGTGCAAAAGCTGCTGTCACCAATTACAATGCCGTTTATATTATAAATCGCTGCAAACAACGAACCCTCCTGTCTGAAACGATTTCCATCTACTGTTATGCCGTTAATTGTGACATTATGGCTATACCACAATCGAAATACGGCTTGATTGAAATTATCTGGAATTGTTAAAATTGCTTTTGGATGAAAAAATATTTCAATATCTGTCATATTTTGCATTTGAATCGGTGAGCCACTTGCAATATATCTGCCTTCGTCAACGTAAATTTTTTCGCCTGGTGAAACAATCTTTGCGGCATGACTGAATGCGGCGTTTGCTGTTGGATATGCCGTTGTAGGGGCATCAGAAACATAATAGTTTGTGCCGCGGACCGAAATCGTATATGCCGTTTGTGCTGCAACATTCTCAAAATTCACCACAGCTGTAAAAAAACTAATGGATAATATAGCCAAAAAGATCATTACTAAAAATTTTCTGGTTTTATTCATATTTCATTATCCCATTTCCCATTATATGTTGTGTAATCTACAATTCAATTTTCTATTCAATTAACCTCTAGTTATCTTTGACCCTATTAACTTAATGGGTGTTGCTGTATCTTAATTTTCAAGTGATGCTTTGGGTTCATAGTAATCTTGCCCAAACACGTATAAATTGTGTATGTTGATGAATTTATCATCTTATGGTTAATTATTGTCTGTTTGTTGACCTATAGCGCTATTGTCCTGACAGTTGACCGAGACACGCTATATCAAAAATTGTCGGTGTGCGGGTTATATGTGTTTTTTTGTTGATCACATCGCACACTAATGTTTTGGTTATTTTTTTCCTTGTGTCCATAACCCGCATACACGAGTTATGGCGTAGTTTTTTTAGCACTATGATATGGGTTGATTGTTAAAACGCGTCAATAATTATTTTTGTACGTTGCCAATAATTCAAACAGTTAAGAAAACGTGTTCTTCAGAACTGTATGTTAGTTATGGACGTATGGTTTTTTACAGTATTTGTGGTATCTTCTTCTATTTCAAGTGGGCCTTTGTGGATGAGCGGTGTTTTTTAACAATGCATGTGTTGGTTTATTGGGTTGTGTTCTTTTTGGGTGCGTTTGGTATTGTGCGGTGGTTTTCTATGTTGGGGTTTTTTCCATTGCACTTCAATGAAAAACTCTTTTTATAAACTTTGGTTGGTTTGGGTTTTGGTGGGTGGTGTGTTTTATGGTGCTTTTTTAAAATTCGATATTATTGTGTGGTGCTAACGGACTTTTGTGAAGAAAACATGAAATTTAACATGTTTGTTTCTTAAAAATTTAAATGCAAGTGTAGCTACTTTTAGTGAACAGTCTCGGGCAGTATAGGAGCGAAAAATACCTATGGGAGAGAGTTTAGTGGGCGGGGAAGGTAACTGCGATTTTTACCTGCTAGTGGACTGCATGAATGTTTCCACAAACTCTGTTCATCTGCCCGGTTTTCATACAAACCGCCCCAACTCTACCCCTGCAAACCCTCTTGGCTATACCCAGTACAAACTTCTCTTGGTCCCTAAATCAGCTTTTTTAATGAGCAAGCATAAATGGAGCGCGAAAACGGCATGATTATCGAAGCCATTATCGCATTCCTTTTGATCTTTATTGCAACTTTTGCCATCTATGAAATAGGCAGGCGATCTGCACCCAAAACCATCATAAGCGAAAATGAACAAGCCGCCTATGCCTGCGGAGAAAAAGTAACCTTCCAAGGGTTAAAAATCAACATCTCTCTCTACAAATATCTAATTTACTTTGTAATCTTTGACACCACAGTTTTAGTTTTAGCCTTTGCAGCCTTCGCAATAACACCCGCCAATGCAGTGCTCTTAATCCTCTATCTCGGCATAATTCTCGCCGCCGGCGTGGTTCTTCTCGACGGAGGTAACGATTAATATGGCAGGCGCCAAAACATGGGCACGCACAAAGTCCCCTTGGGTTCTACATTTTAACTCTGGAGCCTGCAACGGTTGCGACATAGAACTCCTTGCTCTACTCACTCCAAAATATGATGTTGAACGCTTCGGCATAAAACTTGAACCCTCCCCCCGTCATGCCGACGTACTCTTAGTTACCGGCTGTGTCACTCAACAATGTTCTGAACGCCTAAAACGTGTCTACGACCAGATGCCTCAACCTAAATTCGTCGTTGCCATCGGCGCATGCGCATGTAGCGGCGGCGTCTTTGAAGGAAATTATAGCGTAGTGGGCGGCGTCGACAAAGTTATCCCCGTTACAGCCTATATACCCGGTTGTCCACCCCGTCCAGAGGCAATGATAGACGGCATTATCAAACTACTAAACGCAATCAACCCGCCCAAAAAACAAAAACAGATCCAAGCCCCAAGGGCAAAACATACCACCGCGGAGGTTAAACAAGACGTCAAACTCTAAAATAGATTTTATAAGTATAGTCGAATCCAAATTCGGCGATAAAGTTCCAATACAAAAAAACATTAACGGCGAAGCCTCCTTTATTGTAAACAACGGTTTACACCACGACCTCTTCAAAGCACTCCTTGACGCCGATGAAAAAACAGGACTAACCGCCATAACCGGACTAGACTTGGGTACCAACATTGGCGTTTATTATCACGTTCACACATCCAAATCATTTTTCACTCTAAAAGCTGAAGTGCCCAAAGAAAACCCGCGCCTTAAAACTCTCATCGATATCCATCCCGGGGCGCTCTTCCATGAACTCGAAGTCACTGACTTAATCGGTGTCGTCTTTGAAGGTAACGAATTTCACGGCCACTTTGTTCTCTCAGAAAACTGGCCTGACGGCTTCTATCCCCTGCGCAAAGATGTTGACCCCTCCAAAGTTAAACTTGTTCCAACCCCTGAGCGTGAAGCCAACAAAGCCGCAGAGGGCCGGCAAGTCAAAATCATCATCGGTCCCCAGCATCCTGCTCTGTTTGAACCCGCAAAGTTTTCAGTAACAGTCGATGGGGAAATTGTCACAAACGTTGAACCCCGTATCGGCTATGCACACAGGGGTATAGAGAAAACCACTGAATCTCGCACCTACATGCAAGATATCTATCTGGTTGAACGCGTTTGCGGCATCTGCAACCCCTGCCATGCATACGGTCTTGTTGGGGCGGTTGAAAAAATTCTAAAACCCGACGTTCCCGAACGCGCCCGATACCTCCGAGTCATCGCCTTAGAACTCAACCGTATCCACAGTCACCTCTTAGTGCTGGGACATGCGGGATTAGAAATCGGCTACGAGACAATCTTTCAATATTTCTGGCGCGACCGTGAACCCATCATAGACTTAGTCGAGTTAACCAGCGGTAACCGTATTTATAGCTCCCTAATAACCATAGGCGGCGTCAGACGAGACATCACTCCCGAGCACATCCCCAAAATCAAATCAGTGATCGCAGATTTACGCACCAAACTGCCGTTTTACCGCAAAATCTACAATGACGAACCAACCCTGCGTCTGCGTATGAAAGGTATCGGCACCCTCAGTCGAGAAGATGCACTCAAACTCTCCGTCTCGGGTCCAGTTGCCCGCGGCTCGGCCGTAGATATGGACATCCGAAAAGACCTGCCCTATGAAGCCTATGGCGAAATTCCCTTCAAAGAAATCGTCTACACCGACGGTGACACTTGGTCACGAATGAACGTGCGCCTAGATGAAGTTGAAGAAAGCATAAACATAATCAACTATGCCCTTGACCATCTTCCCTCAGGGCCCATTCGTGTTGAAGTTGCCCGAAGCATACCCGTAGGTGAAGCCGTCTGTAGTCTAGAAGCCCCTCGAGGCGAACTCTTCTACTACGTCCGTAGCAATGGTACCGACCGGCCTGACCGTGTAAAAATCCGTACCCCCACATTTGCTAACATACCGGCATTTCTCAAAACCGCCATCGGAGAGAGCATAGCTGATGTGCCCAGTAACTTTGCCAGCTTAGACCCATGCTTCTCATGTACAGATAGATGATACCTATGATTGATTTTCTGCTGATATTTCGCATCTTAGTCTTTCCAGGATTCACATTCATATTCTTCCTGGCATTGTTCTGCGAGTGGATAGAGCGCAAACTCGAAGCCCGTATCCAAAACCGTGTCGGTCCCATGGTTGCAGGCCCAAGCGGTATCCTCCAGCCCCTTGCAGATATTATCAAACTGATGACCAAAGAAGACATTGAACCCCGTGACACCAAAAAATGGGTTTTTCGGCTTGCACCTTTGACCGCGTTTGCCATAATGGTTTTTGCTATGTGCTTTCTGCCCATCGACGGTGCAAGTGTCCTCTCCTCAGGTACCGCTATAGCGTCAAGTGGTTTTAATGGTGATTTAATCATCATTTTAGTATTTGCAACTATCGCCAACTTTTTGCTCTTTTTGGCCGGTTGGGCATCATCTAACCCCTATGGAACCATCAGCTCAGCCAGAGTCTTAACCCAATTCCTAGGATATGATATCCCTCTCTTCATCCTCGCATTAACCCCGGCCTTTATTGCCGGAAGCCTCAGCATCGGCGCCATCGCCGCAGGCTTTCCCTACATCCTGCTGGCGCCTTGGGCATTTGTCCTCTTCTTAATTACCATGCAAGCAGAACTCGAAAAGGGTCCCTTCGATGTCCCTCACTCCGAATCTGAGCTTGTCGGAGGATTAGAAACCGAATACACAGGCGCAAAACTAGCCTTTCTCCACCTGACCCGTGACGTCCAACTTGTCTTCGGCTCAGCGCTAGTGGTCACATTATTCTTGGGTGGTCCAAGCGGACCTGTTTTCTTCGGTTTAGACTGGCTGTTTTACACACTCTGGTTTGTACTCAAACTTCTCATAGTCGTAGCTATAAGCGCCTACATCACAAACGTATTTGCACGCCTGCGTATCGACCAAGTGTTAACCGGCAACTGGAAAATCCTATTGCCTGCATCCCTGCTTTCACTAATGTTAACTGTAGTCTTGGCCATTTGGGTGTATCATCCATTCGGAATCGGAGTGTAACAGAATGGCAGAAAAAACCGAAGCGAGAAAAAAATCACGCATATCGCCAATCTTTAAGCGGGCAATATCTCACATATTCACTAAACCCGCAACAACCAAGTATCCATCTACAAAACCCACCCTTCCACCTGACGCTCGAGGTAAACTAATTTATGAAATCAAAGACTGTAACACCATCGACTTTGGTAGCGGACCCGATTTCCGATTAGACATCAAAGCCCTAAGAGGCTCAACCTGCCATGTCTGCGAACGAGACTGTCCCGCAGACGCTATAAAAATCGTTGAAGTCGACGGCAAACGACGACCCCAAATTAACTTAAACAAATGCATCTTTTGCTGTCAATGCATCGAAGCCTGCCCCCGAAAAGCCATCAAACAATCAGACTTTTACGAATTAGCAACCACAGATAAAGAATCCTTGGTTATGAAACCAGAATACAACAAACAGGGTGCCTCACAATGATCTTTGAAATCTTAGCCGTAGGATTAATCGTCTCAGCTATCCTCGCCCTATTCCTAGACGAAGTCGTCTACTCAGTTGCCGCACTAGCCGGCACTTTTCTCTTCACCGCCCTTATCTACTACCTCAACGGCGCAATATACGCCGCCATCTTCCAATTCGTCGTGGGTATAGGCACCATAGCCGTCCTGTTCCTATCCGGAGAAATGCTGGGCGAAAAAACCCAAAAGAAAGCCTCACCCGCCAAAACCGGAGGCTTAATCGGCGCAGGCATCCTGCTCTCACTGCCCGCGTTTTTCATCTCAGTTTCAGACCAAGCAACCACAGGCCCCGATATCCCCATTGGCGAGGCCCTCTGGAACCTCCGAGGAATCGACGTTCTTGTACAGGCACTCGTTATCCTAACAATAGCCCTAGGAATCGGCATCGTACTATATGAACGGAGAAAGAAGTAAATGGACTTCACCATACTATCCATTATAATGCTGGCTATCGGCATCTACGGACTGCTCACCAACCGCCAGTTACTCAAAGTATTCATCTCAATCGAATTAATCGCCATCGCAGGAACACTCAACTTTGTCATGCTTGCCTATCCTAACGGATTGAGCGAGGCATTGCTGATTTTAGCATTCTCAGCCGACACCGCCGTCAGCGCAGTTATTTTAGCGCTACTTGTTATAGTCTCAAAACGCTACGGCACAGGCGACCTCTCAAAAATAATCTCCAAACAAGAAAGCGAAGAAACCGAGGTTGAAGCACAATGATGCTCCAAGAATTCAGTGCATGGTTCGTCTGGATTATCCCCCTGATCGCAAGCTTCTTTATCCCCCTTATTGGTAAATACAGCGAAAAAGCCCGAAACTACTTTGTTATAGCCATAGCCGCAATCGTCAGTATGCTGGCCCTCTCATTGGTGCCAAGCGTCTGGTCCGGAGACGGCCAAGCCGTAACTTACACCATCTCCTGGCTTCCAAGTCTCAGTGGCGGCAGCCCCCTAACCGCAGGCGTCTACATCGATCCACTAAGTGTCCTCTTTACCTGTCTAGTCGCCTTCTTTGCCTTAATCATCACTATCTATTCGCAAGGTTACATGAAAGGTGAAACTGGCCTAACCCGCTACTACTATCTCCTGTTGCTCTTTATCGGATCTATGATTGGATTGGTACTAGCCGATAACATGCTCCAGATGTTTATCTTCTGGGAAATGGTTGGCCTATGCTCATATACACTGATTTCCTTCTGGTACAAAAAACCTGAATCTATCCAATCAGGCGTCAAAGTTTTCCTAATGACCCGCATCGGCGACATCATGTTGCTTGCCGCCATTGGATTACTATTCTGGATGTTTGGCACATTTAGCTTCCGCGGTACAATCGCCGGTATTGAAACCGCCGCAGTCGCTGGAGATCTAAACACCGGCCTTCTTGTAATCACTGCATTTTTGGTTTTAGGTGGTGCGGTCGCAAAATCAGCTCAATTTCCACTATTCACCTGGCTCTACAGCGCAATGGAAGCCCCAACATCAATTTCTGCGTTACTCCATGCCGCTACAATGGTTAAAGCAGGCATCTATCTGCTCTCCCGCTTCATCCTCATTTTCGCAACCGCTCCCGCACTGATTTTGGCATTACAACCCTACTGGTTCCCAGCCATCACCTGGATAGGTGCCATAACAGCATTCATCGGAGCAACCTTAGCCTTGACAACAACCGATATCAAAGGAGTCCTCGCCTACTCAACCATTAGCCAAATCGGATTCATGATGGCAGGTTTAGGTGCAGCCGCCCATGGCGGATTTATCGGTGAAGGCTGGTTCGGAGGCATATTCCACATGGTCAGCCATGCCTTCTTTGAAGGTCTTGGCTTCCTCTTAGCCGGTGGTATAATACATGCTATCGGCACTCGCGACATGCGATTAATGGGTGGTTTGCGTAAAGCTATGCCGATAAGCTTTGCCCTGATGATTATAATGATTATAACAACCAGTGGATTACCACCGTTTGCCTCCTTCTTTAGCAAAGGCATAATCCTAACCAGCGTCTCTGAAATCGCAACCACAGCAGGCTTAATACAAACAGTCCTGCTTTTTGTAACCGCTGCGCTCACCTTTGCTTACTGTATTCGCATGTTTACTTTAGTATTCATGGGCCGCAAATCTGAACATCTACAAAGCCTACAGATTCATGAAGCACCAAAAATAATGCTTGCCCCAGCCCTTATTCTGGCTTTCTTCTGTATTATATGGGGCTTATCAGAACCCCTAGTTGCAAGTTTTCTACACTTTGAAACAGCAGGCTTACTTGCCGCTTTCACAGGCATCGAATTTCCGATTTTTATTGCCCTACTTATACCCATAGGCATATTTGCATACTTTAGCTACTACAAAGGCTTTAACGCAATACGAAATGTTGCACAAACAAACAATCCCCTATCTACCCTGCTAAGACACGCATACTTCGTTGACGACTTATATGCTGCAATCGCAAAAGGTTTAGCCAAAATCTCTGAAGCACTCACACGCATAGAAAATACCCTATTTGGACGCTATGTTGATGAGTTAGGTGTAAAAATCGGTGATGCCGCAAAACCTGACAAAGCTTTGATACTTAAACAGGAACACTCTTCAAACTATCGGAACTATCTGGCTGCGGCGGTACTTGGTTTCATATTGATTGTTATATTGATAATACTAACCTTAGGAGTGGTCGTCTAAATGGTGTTTCCAGTTTTACTGTCTATCTTTGCATTATCCTCCATAAGCATCCCCTTTGTTTACCTCACTGGGAAAAGGTCTCCTCGAGCGGCGGCAATTTTTGTCGCATCACTTATACTTATCAATTTAGGTTTACTTGCAGGTACAATTCCAACTATTATGGACAGTAGTAGTCATCAATGGATTGAAACATATCAATGGATTCCAAATTTGGGTAACACCCAGTTCACCTTGTTTGTTGATGGCATGAGTGTCTCTGTTGCTCTAATCAGCTTAGTGTTGCTTTTTACCGCGACAATTTACAGCATAAACTATATGGCTGGCAAAAAGAATCTGCCTGCCTATTATGCCCTGATTTGTATGCTTTCTGTAGGCCTCGTTGGGGTCTTTCTTACTTCCAACTTGCTTTTATTCTACTTCTGTTGGGAGCTTATGCTTGTACCGGCCTACTTTATCGTTGGTGAATGGGGTCACGGTAACAGCTACAAATCTGCCCTCAAGCTCTTCATCTTTACACACGCAGGTGCGGTCTTTGTCCTTTTAGGTATAGGTTCAATTTATTGGTTAACTGGCACTACTGAAATGTTTACCGTAAACGGTATTTTGGGCGCGCAGGCAATGTTGTTGGGTGTTAGCGCTTCTAATATTATCAAATGGATACTTTTGGCTTTAACTGCTGGATTTGCAGTTAAAATGGCTGTGTTTCCAGTTCATATATGGTTGCCTGATGCGCACTCAGAAGCTCCAGCCCCTATGTCTGCATTGTTAAGTGGTGTCGTTATCAGCGCCGGGGCTTATGCAATTCTAAGGATTGTATTCGGTGTTGTTTTCCCTGCAATAGATGTAACTTTTGCGGTGAGCTTTTTGCACGCACTTTCCATTATTGCCATAATTACTGCTTTCTTTGGTTCTTTTTTGGCTTTACGTGCTACTGATATTAAACGTGTTATAGCATATTCGAGTATTTCACATATGGGCTATATCATGTTTGGTATTTCCTTATTCCCTGTTAGTGTGGCTGGCGGGACTGCAGTTGTTCTTGCATCCTCGATTGCGATAACTGGAACTATCCTTCACATTATATCTCATGCGGCAAGCAAGGGGCTCTTCTTCCTTACTGCGGGCGGTATAATGCATCAACTCAATGATGAACGTGATATTCGTAAAATGGGTGGTTTGGCAAGCAAGATGCCGTTTTCAACTGTTTCTGGAATGATTGCGGCTCTAAGCATTGCCGGTATACCGCCGCTGGCATGTTTTATTAGTGAATTCTTAATCTTTATGGGTGCTTTCCAGCTTATTGCCGCTGACTCTTTCTACATCATACCCACAGCTCTAATGTTAGTTGCAACGGTGTTTTCGCTTGCTTACTCTTTGAGATTTATCTCCAAAGTTTTCTTTGGAACTGCTCCTGGGGAATTAGTTGAAGATGTTCATGGCGGCAGCAACTGTGTTCATGATTCTTCTGCAGTGTGTACTGGTGGTGGGCATGGCGGTAAATTTGATGTTCCAAACTGGATGAAAGCGGCCTTGGCTATTCTTGCCGCTCTGGTCGTACTCATTGGCGTTTACCCGACATTCTTTATGCAGTTAATTCAAACGGTGACATTTGGATAGGTGAAAAAGCATGGTGACAATCTTTGACGTAATATTACCAATATCTACCCTGATAGTTGCAGCCCTGCTGACTATCCCCGTCTTTAAACTCATCCGGAAAAGCACCTACAAAACCGGTTTAACTCTGGCTTGGATTTTAGCAGTTTTTATAACTGCAGGCCTAACCATAGCAAACCTCGCATTCTCCTACTACAGCACAGCCAACCCCGTGCCCCTTAACCTCACCTTAGATGGCACCTCAAACCCCACTATCGCCGCCTCCTTCCTCATAGACGCTATATCAATCTACATGGCCATCATCATGATCGCTATCGCCGCCGTAGTCATGATCTACGCCGTCTTCTTTGTCAAATCTGCTGACCGCCCATCCGACCGTTACTTCGCTGTTATGATAGTCCTAACTGGTGCATTAATCGGCGCAGTATTAGCCGGGGACCTCTTAACCTTCTTTATATTCTGGGAAGCCGCAACCGCCGCAGCGGCATTTTTGATGCTGTACCGCAAGAATACTTTCAGCTTAAATGCCACCCTCAAATACCTAATTATGGTTATCATCGCATCCGCCTTTGTACTCTTGGGCTTATCCATCGTCTATGGACTCACAGGCACACTCAACTATATCGCTCTCCGAAACGCCATAGGCGGCATCACAGGTGCCGATATGAATCTGCTCATAATCGCTTTCATCTTCATCGCCGCTGGCTACGCAATAGAAGCTGCAATTGTCCCCTTCCACTTCTGGCTACCCGACGCATATACCGCCGCCCCCGCCCCCTCGGCCGCATTTCTGTCCTCACTGGTAGACCAAGGTAGCTACTATATCCTCATCAGAATTCTACTATTCATTATCCTGCCCCCCGCAGTTGGAGGAATATTCGACTGGACCCTGATGCTAGCCATAATGGCTGCCCTAGCCATGATAATCGGCAACCTCTTAGCCCTTATACAAAACAACATTAAACGTTTAATCGCCTACATCTGTGTCGCAGATGTCGGTTACAACCTCATCGCCATCACAAGCACTACCCAGCTTGGCCTAATAGGTAACCTCTATTTCTTCCTCATCGGTGGCTTAACAACCGCGCTAGCTTTCATGGCCGTAGGTATCATCAACAGTCATGGCTTCCGCACCCTAGATGACTTTGCAGGTATAGGCAAAAGAATGCCCTGGACCAGTCTTGCACTGGTCATGGCCGGCCTCAGTTTCGCAGGCATACCGCCCTTAGGCGGTTTTATCGCAAAATACTTTGTATTCACCGCAGCCATCAGTGCCGACCTAACTTGGCTTGCAGTCATCGGCATATTAACCAGCGTGATCCAAACTGCCTACATCTTCCGTCTTATCAACGTTATGTATAGTAAAAAACCCAAAGACGGAAACACCAGCGTCATCAAAGAAAATAAGTATCTGCTCATTCCTGTCTTCATGCTTGTCATTGCTATCTTTGTCTTAGGTCTATTCCCTGATATCGTATTGCAGCTACTCCAGCCGATACTGACCCAGTTGCCCTGGGCGATTCCATAGTTTCATAATCGCCTTTTAGGCACCCTTTTTTTGGTTACCTATCATAGGCTCGCATGTAGACAACCTCTGAGTCTGACTTCCTGCTTTTTAGCCTATTCTGTGTGTTTTGATAGTCTTGCTAAGCGGGAAACGATTGTTTGTTATTACGGAAATACTGGATGATGAGGTGTTGGGTGTCTGTCAGTTTATAACCTGTGTATGTTTCCAACGTATGATCCGCTGTGGCGAAATATTTTTTGTGGAACAAGCAAAAGGAATTGGTACTGAACTGAATAATTTTTAGCTTATCTTTGTTTGGGTGATTTTGAGGTTGAGACTTGGTCTTTTGTGGGCGTCTCATTTCATAACTGCTGGTCATACTGTGAAAGTTGAATCACTAAAAATAAAAAGGAGGCGTAATTTTGACGATTTTTTATAGTCAAATGTTTAAGCCTTAGCGTTTCCGCCCGGATTGTCTACGCATAATTGGCCTGTATAGACCCGCCAAGCGCTGTCTTCAAACAAAGCGATTTTTATGTCGTAGATTTTTTCATATTGCCCGCCGCCGTTTACGGTTTTTTCTTTAACGGTGTAAATTGCGGTTGGGTCATTTTTGGTCAATGTTGTTTTGGCAATTGAGGTGTCAAAGTTTTTAGATTCCACGTAATTTTTATTGTTTTTTAGCGTAATTCCGTTAACTGTAAGTTGATTTATTCCTCCGCCGTTGCCGTTGCCGTTGCCGTTGTTCCAGCTTACATCAGTTACTGTGGGTATGACAGTTTTAGTCCAGATTTCGATGTTTTTGAATTCAGCGAAACTTAATTCGGTGCATGTGTGACCGTCCTCACTTCCCATATAGCTGGCATAGAAACCAAAGTCGTTACCGCCGGTATATTCCGAGGGGATTTGTGAAGCGTCAGCGGTTGTTAAATTAAGTGCAAAGATTTCCTCATCGTTTTTCATCACCGAAAAAGCTTGATTTGAAGATTTAATTTCGTAAAGATAGGTTAGTGTTGAGTCTCCGAGATCCATTTCAGTCAAAGGGCGTGCAGAACTGATGAGATGTGACTGGGAATATAACTGGTCGAAATTCATATGGTCAAGTAATCTGACGACAATTTTGCTCTCATCACTGTTGTGATTATAGCCATTTTTTGGTTCTAAGGCAAAATAGTAACCGCTGATTGTCCCGTCGCTATTTTCTACACAGTTAACCAAGAAGCCCACAGAGCGCAGAGAATGCCAATGTTGAGGCGCTGGAGTATCGCTACCGGCTGGATACATTGAGAAAAGCATGGAAAATTTGAAGGTTTTTTCGGTTGCATCACTTTCTTTGTAATACATATAGTCAGAATAACGACCGGTATAATACCCATAGAAATGTACATTCGTGCCATTTATTTGAATATGGGAATTATCGTCGGGAAAAATTCTCCGCTCGGGGGTAAACGCACTATCGACAATATCGTGGGCGTGTATGTCCCAAGGAATGTTTGGTATGATGCTGTTTTGGTCCGGGATAAAGACCGCACTCGGTTTCGCCTCCGCGAAAGCCGTGAACGGCAGAATCGCCGCGATTATTACGGCACTGATGACCAGCGCCGCGAGTTTTATATTATATTTTTGTATAATAGACATTTCTCATATCACCTTATTAAAGAGGTGATATATGTTCTATATATTTGTGACTGTCAGACGACAATTACATGAAATTTTTTGTGTGTAAATTTGCTATCGTGTGCGTTCGGTTTCGCGGGTTTTGTCGCGTTTGCGGTTTTGCTCTTTTTGAAGGGCTTTTGTTTGTGCTTGTTCAATTTTGTTGATAATTTCGTCTTTGTTGGGGTTGTTGATGATTTCGTTCCATTTGGCGGCATATTCCTGAGATTTTTGGGCGAGGGAGTTTACTAGAGATTGGTTTGTTGCTCCACTGTTTCACCAGTTCCGCGAAAGTTGTCCGGCGTGGGTTTGACGCGCCGCCCGAATTTAACGCCCCGCGCTTTGGCGGCGGCGATTTCGCGTTGCCGTTGGCGTATGTTGTCGCGTTCGTTGTGCGCTACAAAAGAAAGGATTTGTAGCACTAAGTCGGTGATGAAGGTTCCCTCAAGTCCTTGTGTATGCGTGTATCCAAAAGGGCTTGAAAAGGTCAAGCGTAGTGTATAAAAACGGTTAACCAGTCAGCTGATAAATCAAAAGTTAGGACTCAACACAGTAGTCATACCTAATTTGTGCCCCTATCTATGCGGCAGGGTATATGTACAGCGTCTACTTCCGGGTTTGTCCGTTGCCCACAACTACATACTTTGTTGTTGTGAGGTGCTGGACACTCATGGGTCCACGGACATGTAGTTTCTGGGTGGATACGCCGATTTCTGCGCCTAAACCGAACTGGTTGCCATCGGTGAAGCGAGTGGAAGTGTTCCAGTAGACGGTTGCGGAATCAACCTCTTTTAGAAATCGCGAGGCTTTAGCGAAGTCTTTGGTTAGGATGCTGTCACTGTGGTGAGTGCTGTACTTGTTTATGTGAGTGATGGCTTCGTTGAGGTTGCTGACGACTTTAACACCGATAATAAGATCAAGATACTCCGCATACCAGTCTTGATCCGATGCAGGTTTTACATCGGGCACAATCCGTAGGGTTTCCTTATCGCCACGAACTTCCACACCGTTTCTGCGTAATTCAGCAATTATAACTGGCAAATAGATTTGTGCAATGTTTCTATGCACGATAAGCTTCTCAGCCGCGTTACATACTCCGGGACGTTGCACCTTGGCATTTATCACAATCGGTGTGGCTTTCTCCAAATCAGCGTCCTCTTCAACATAAATGTGACAGTTGCCCGTACCAGTTTCAATAACTGGAATCCGCGACTTTTCAACTACGGTGTTGATTAAGTCAGCCCCGCCCCGGGGAATCAGCACATCAATGTAGCGGCGCATGCCCATAAGTTCCTCTGCGGCACTGCGGTCAGGCGAATTGACGATTTGGATAGCATCTGCTGGAACGCCTGTGCCGTTTAATGCCTCTCTTAACACATCACCTATGGCAACATTTGAGTTGAGCGCATCAGATCCGCCGCGCAAAATCACTACATTGCCTGATTTAATGCAGATACCCGCAGCATCGGCGGTTACGTTGGGTCGAGATTCATAGATTACACCCACAACTCCTAAGGGAACACGGATTTGGCTGATGATTAAACCGTTGGATTGTGTCGAAGTGGAAAGAACAGCGCCGATTGGATCGGGTAATGCGGAGACTTCACGGAGTTCGTTTGCCATGGTTTGAATTTTTTTTTGATCCAGTGAGAGTCTGTCCAGCAGGGAAGCTTTGAGTCCTCTGGCTTTAGCGGCTTCCACATCAAGTTTGTTTGCCGCCAAAATTTTTTCTATGTTGTTTTCCAGGGCGTCTGCCATTTTGCGGAGTGCAGAGGTTTTAGTCTCCGCTGAGAGTTTGCCCATTTCAGATGTGGCTGTTTTAGCTTTAATGCATATTTCCTCTATCATGCCCATTTTTCTATTCCTCTGTTAGGTGGATGTTTCGGCGTTCGACTGCCTCTTTGGGTTTATCTGCGCCAAGTTTTCTGTGCACATCAGAGACTTGGAGCCCCTTAATTAGGTTTAACTGAGTACTGCTAAAGTTGGGTGTGCCCTTTGCGAATTCATTGTTTCCGTCGGCGAGGCTTACTACGTCGCCTTCATTAAAAGTGCCCACTACCTCGGTAATACCCACTGGTAGTAGGCTGGATCCTTCCAAAATTGCTCTCTTTGTGCCCTCATTAACATGGATTGTACCCTTTATTGCTGCGCCGTAGGCAATCCAGCGTTTCACAGCCGGCAGGCGTTCTTGGGGTTTGAAGTATGTGCCCACCTCTTTACCTGCTAAGATATCGGTGATGACGTTTGGGCGCCGGCTGTTAGCAATGATCACTGGGATGCCGCATTGAGTGGCGATTTCAGCGGCTTTAAGTTTGCTTTGTATGCCTCCTCTGCCCCGTTTACTTTTTCCTCTAAGCGAACTTTTGAGCTCGTCAGTGATTGTATCCACTGTCCTAATTAGCTCTGCGCCGGGTTCGGCGGGATCTGAGGTGTATAGGCCCTCTACATCGGAGAGGATGATGACCAAGTCTGCGCCGACGGCGCTTGCAACCAGAACCGAGAGGCTGTCATTATCGCTGAAGTTAACTTTATAGCCTTCTGCATGCATCAGCTCATCAACGCTGGTTACGTCGTTTTCGTTGATTATGGGAACCACGCCAACTTTAAGCAACAGACTCAATACGTCACAGGTATGTATATACGATGCACGGTTGGAGAGGTCTTCGGCGGTGAGCAATATCTGTGCAACTTTCAAGTTGTATTTTTTGAAGAACTCTCGATACAGCGCCATAAGTACACTCTGACCCGCGGCGGCGGCGGCTTGTTGAAATACCACATCTTTGGGTTTGGGGGGTATCCCCAATTCCGCTATGCCTGCTGCGACTGCACCGGATGTGACAAACACGATTTTATAACCCTGTTTTGTTGCGGTTGCAATTTGTTCTGCTAAATTCTGCATTTCCATCTGGTCAAGTTTGCCTTCGCTTGTGGTTATGCCGTTTGTGCCGACTTTGACAACAATTAATCTTTGTGGCATCATCATTCACTTGACTGGATAGTCTTATTTGAATATGTATGGCTCCCTTAAAAATGCAACCAAACGGATTTAGCACTAAAATTGTGTAGTATCAGATGCTTTGGAGTTCAAACGATAAATTATTTAATTCGCTTAGAAAAATATATAAGTAAAATGAGCAAGGGGTGTTTAACATGTATGCCCTCCTACAAACGCTAACTTCTCTCGATAATCCGAACGTATTTTGGATCGCTCCCATAGCAGGTATCATTGCCATAATAGTCTCTCTCTTACTTATGCGTAAAATTAACAAAATCAGTCCCGGTTCACCAAAAGCCGTCGAAGTCGGAAATGCCATCCGTGAAGGCGCATACGCCTTTTTAAAAAGGCAATACAAAACTATCAGCGTAATTATCATAGTCCTATTTGCATTAATCGCAGTTGCTCTAGGCATTGGTACAGCTGTGGCTTTCCTAATTGGTGCTGTTGCCTCCTTAGCAGCCGGCTACATCGCTATGGACAATGCCACAAAAGCAAACGTCCGAACAGTATCTGCCGCTAAAAACGGTCCCAATGCGGCCCTACAAACAGCGTTTTATGGCGGCGCAACCATGGGCTTTGCAGTTGTCGGTTTATCTTTACTGAGCGTGAGTTTATTGTTTTTGGCATATGGCGGTTGGGAGGTTTTGTTTAGCGGAACATTCGCCGTTGGTAACAGAGCCGGAATCACTGCCGCAAGTGCCATAGTCGGTATGGGTTTTGGGGCATCTCTGGTTGCCTTATTTGCCCAGCTGGGCGGCGGGATCTATACCAAAGCCGCTGATGTCGGTGCAGATCTCGTTGGTAAAGTTGAAGCAGGCATTCCTGAAGATGACCCCCGCAACCCCGCCGTTATCGCTGACAACGTCGGTGACAACGTGGGTGATAGTGCAGGACGCGGTGCCGACCTCTTCGAATCCGCGGTCGGCGAAAACATCGGGGGTATGGTCATCGGCGGCCTTGTCAGTGCTGTAACTGGCAACATAATGTTTCTGATTTTCCCCTTGATTGTTCGCGCTTTAGGCATCTTTGGAACCTTAGTTGCCGTACCCTTTGTGAAGCTAAACGACAATGAAGTGCACGCGCCAATGAAAGCACTCCGCAAAGGCCTAAACGTATCAACTGTCGTTTCAGCCGTAATGTTTCTGATAGTCTCCATTGTTTTCTTTGGCAACGGCTGGTACTACATCTTTGGCTGCCTACTCACAGGTCTTATCGCAAGCGTACTGATTGACCAAATAACAGACTACTACACAGGCCGTGACAGAAAACCCGTCAGGCAAATTGCCGAAGCAAGCCAAACTGGGAGTGCAACAAACATCATAACTGGTTTCGCCGTGGGCCTAGAAACAACAGCTCTGCCCATAATCACCCTAGTAATCTCTCTACTAGTATCTTATGTGCTAGGCGCACAGTTTGCAACAACTATCGGTATTGGCTCCTACATGGGCGGCGTCTATGGCACGGCTCTTGCAACCATGGGTATGCTCGCCGTCATGGGTATGGTTTTAGCGCTCGATGGTTTTGGTCCAATCGCTGATAACGCTGCAGGTATTGCAGAGATGGCTGGTGAAACAACCGGCATGGAAACTATGGAAGCCCTTGACGCCGTCGGTAATACAACCAAAGCCTTAACCAAAGGCTTTGCCTTAGGCTCAGCGTTGCTGGCTGCCCAGTTATTATTCCAAACTTATGCTGAGGAAGCAATGATGAAACTGGGCTTAACTTCCTTTGTAATTGACATTTCCCAACCAGCTATCCTCGTAGCGGGGTTCATCGGTGCCATGATACCCTTTCTGTTTAGTGCACAGGCCATCAGTGCAGTCGGCAAAGCCGCTACACAAATGGTTAATGAAGTGAGGCGTCAATTCAAAGAAATTCCCGGCATTATGGAAGGCACCGGCAAACCTGACTACGGCCGAGCAGTTGATATCAGCACCAAAGCCGCCCTCAAAGGTATGGTTATCCCCGGTGTGATTGTAATAGCTGTTCCCCTAATCGTTGGTGTCTTGTTAGGTCCCCTTGCCGTTGGTGCATTAGTCATCGGAGCGACACTAACTGCTGTGCCTTTGGCTCTCTTTATGAACACTGGCGGCGGCGCATGGGACAACGCAAAGAAATACATCGAAGCCGGACACTTTGGCGGCAAACGAAGCCCCGCTCACTCCGCCGCCGTTGTAGGCGACACAGTCGGCGACCCGCTCAAAGACACCGCTGGACCAAGCCTCCACGTCCTCATAAAGCTACTGAGCACGCTAGCAATTGTTTTCATACCCCTGTTCCTCAACCTGCTACACCTGATTTAGGTCTGGCTAGTTAGAACAGTCCAGGGGCTCTTCTTTTCTCCCCTTCTAGCCAATCAGCACAACATCCCTCATTTATCTGAGGCTTAAAATTTCCTAAATCCCGCGCTGTTGAGCACTACACTATGATAGCTTTTTTAAATTTTATAAATTAGGCCTTAATTGCAAAACGTGTACTTCAGACTGCGCAAAAACACTAAAACCCGCATTGATAAACACTGTGTGAGTGTATGTGCATTTATGTGTTGCTGCATGTTGTGGTCTCGGGAAGTTTTGCCAGGGTTATTGCGCAGTCTGGATTAACGGTTTTTATAATGTGCTTGTTGTATAGTTGTGTGCTCAATGGGCACTACAGAGATCTTGTGAAAAAACGAAGAACAGGTTGTTTTGCGCTTAAGAGCTAAAAATTAAGACAAAAGTGACCCTGGGTGTCGTGCCCAAATTTTGCGGGCCTTTTGGAATTTACATACAATCGGCCTGTAGCTGATGAATCTGAACTAAACAGCTGGGATGGCATTTTCAGGAATTTTGCCATCAAACCCCTCCTCTTTAATCTGCTCAGCAAGTCGCTTGCCCTGGGCTGTTAAATAGAAGAGTTTATAGTGATTGCGTCCGTTTCGTGTAATTCTGGTTTCCTCCCAAAAAAGACCTGCATCAACCAGAAGCTCTGAATGCCGCGTATCCTCTGAGAGAACAGGTGTTCCTAAACTTTCAATTAAAAGACATAGATATCCATCTTGGCTATCTAGTGCCGCTAAAAGGCATCCTCTGAGGTGTTCACTTTTTTCCTCCATGTAGTGGCACATGTACTCTTGAAGTTGTTCAACCATAAAAACCGCCTAAAATCCACTTTATTCTACTTTGCAGAGAATTTAAGCTTTATCCAGACGCATTTCCGCAGTATATTTTTACCTGTATTTACATTCACTACTCAACTGAGCTGGTTCGTGTTGAAAATTATCCAAAAAGATCTTCATCAGGGTTTCCTAAAGGTTGTTCCCGATACACCTGACGACCTCTGGCATCTCTATAATGTCGTATACAAAGGTGACGAAGTCTACGCTTACAGCAGCCGCGCCATCAAAAATGACACGGAAACGTCTCGTCCCAAAAGCGGAGAACGTGTCTCAGCTTTTATGGGTGTTAAGGTGGAGTCGGTGAGCTGGGACAAATTTCTGGGGAAACTGCGTGTTCACGGCTTAATCATCCATGCCCCAGACATTATTCCCACAGGAGCCCATCACACACTTGCCATAGCTCTTAACCAGCAAATGACGATTGTAAAGAAAGAATGGCCCAAACACCTCTTAGATAGACTAAATAGGGCAAGTGAAACAGAGAAATCTCTGCTAATACTATCCATCGACGATGAAGGTTTCGCCATCGCAGAAACCAAACAATACGGCTACGAAACCCGCGTGGAACAGCGGATACGGCTACCGGGAAAACAGGACGCCGATAAACGCGTAGAAGCAACAAAAGCCTACTTCAAACTTGCCCTAACCAGCCTTGAAAAACTTTGGGCCATCAACCATAATCCCCTCGTTATCATCGGTGCCGGCTTTGTAAAAAATGACTTTGTCACCTACCTCCAAGATGAAAACAAAGAACTCTCCAAAGCAGTGGTTGATATAAAAAGCGTTAACAATGGCGGCACCGCAGGAATCGACGAAGCCCTCCGCTCAGGCGTACTGCTCAAGACTGCCCATCAACTCCGCATCATAGACGAAACGGAAACGATGGAAGAAATTATGAAACGACTGGGCAAAGGCGAAGGTAACGTAACCTATGGGTTGGCGGCAGTGGAAAACGCGGCGAACATGGGTGCCATCGAAAAACTCATCGTTGCCGATACTGCCCTGCGGGATGCTGATGAGACGCAACGGCTTAAACTCGAAGAACTTATGCGCTCAGTTGAGCGGCGACAGGCCGCCGTAACTGTGGTGAGCACTGAACATGAAGCAGGGTTTAAGTTGCTTTCGCTGGGCGGCATCGCAGCACTGCTAAGATTCCCCATCTATCAATAGGTGCCTGAAAGCTAAAATCCAAGTATGCATGTTTGGTTATTATGTCCCAGTCTGAATGGAAATATATCAACACAGTACAGAAAAAAATCCGCGTAACCCGAATTGAAGTCCAACAGCGTCATGTTGACGCCTTCGACTTAGAAGAGAGTGTACCGATCTGTTTAATCGCTGATAAAACGGTTGATCTGTCAAAGATAAAACGCGCCAAAATCTATCAAGCTACCGTTAAAGTGTACGAAACAGAGCTTACCCCCGAACTTGAACAGCATGTACTCGAATCCGTCATGGGCGACCCTCAACGATTCAAGGCGATGCAGACTCTGAAGGCTTCAGGCACTAAACCAACCAAATACGAGCTGACTGCACTCAAACATTAACCATAAAGTTTCCCTATTTCAAGTTCAGTTGTTTATGGCTTAATTATTTTTAAGCTCTGGCCTTCTACGTTTTTCTGGTAATTGTGTTTTTTTCTGTATTTTTGATAAACAACTATCGATAATGTGATAATAGTGCCTGCAGTAGTAGTGGCTATTATGATGATTTGTTTATCCATTTTTGTCAATGAATGAGGTTCTGTGATTGCATTATCTGAATAATCATTGTAGGCCATAACATATAGGTCTGCTACTACAAACAATTTGTTGTATGCCGAAACCATTGGCGCTATATAGTGTTCATAGTGTTCCATTCCAAGTATTGTGCCTGTCGTTTTATTTAGCGCCCAGAGGTCAATGCCTATAGCTGCTTTTAGGTATACTGTGTTGTTAAGGAGGGCTATTTCTGTTTGCCATGGTAAATTGATGGCGACAGACGTTATATTGGCATTAAACAGGCTCGTCCATATAACATTGCCTTCTGTTACGCCTATGTTGTATAGCTTGCCTTCATATTGATAGCAGTCGATGCTTTCATTATAATGCGTTGATATATACCCCCAAAAGATTCTTTGAGTCTGAGAATCAACCTGTATGGGTGTTGCGGCTTCTGCAGCGAATGGGGGTGGTGGAGTCAATGGTGTTTTCCAAACTAACTTGCCTCCTGCCAAATTTAACGCGCAAAAGTATCCGTTTGTTGTTGCGAACAAGAGTTGGTCTTGGTGAATAACTGGTTGACCGATTATGGTTTCGAGCTTGTTGCTCCAAAATATGTCTCCAGTCGTGGCATCAACTGAAAGCACAGTTTGCTCCGTGTCAGGGTTTGTTTCGTTGTGTTCCAAAAAAATAATCTTGTCTTTATAAACTAACGGTTGATAACTGACAAAGTCTGGAATTGACCACAAGACAGTTCCCGTGTCGGGATCGATACGATAGACCCCCCTGAGAAAAGTGTTATCACTAGGATAGATGCCTGAAGCAAGAACCAAACTATCCTCAAATACCCGAACGTTATCGTTATAGGGTATGTTTGGTGGGTTAGTGCTTGATGGCGAAAATGACTCCCAAAGCAGTGCTCCGGAGCTGGTATTGTAGGCTCTCCAGCCCGTTTGTTCTACATATAGTCGGCCATCTGCGACGGCGAAAGTTGTGGGTGGACTTTTTGATCCCCCAGATGTTTCTACTATGGCTTGGAATTGGAGTTGTAATAGCTTGCCATTGTTTGCATCTATGGTGATTACTTTGCCTCCCGCTGAACCAGCGAAAACTATGCCGTCTTGTACAACAATTCTTCCTGAACGTCCGCCTGCATTACTCTGCCATAGTTTCTTTCCAGTTTGGGCATTAAAGCAATTCAGGTTATAATCATCGCTGACGAAAATTTTTCCTTCGGCCACCGTATATGTGCTAGCAAAGGTCTCGATGGTTTGTTGGTATAGTACTTCTGTTTGAGCGATTGAAGGAACTGCTGCTTGGAGAAGAATCGACGATTGATATGGAATTTGGAAAGCGGTTAACCCAAAAATAGCACACAATATAATTGTAAAAATAATGCGAGGGGCTCTTAGTTGCCGCTGTATTTTTAAAACAGAGCATTTTTCTATATAGGCTTGTACCCTCTTCAGTTTAACCATTTTCTCATCACGATTGATTGTTTCACTAAGTAAACCATTTCGTGGTCTTATTTGTTTTCCAGTTCAAAATCTTCTGATTTGAACATGGAAACCCGCCTTTATCAACGGTGAATTTTAAAATCAAGTTGGATCAGTAACGCCGTTTTTGTAACTGGATTTCATGGAACGTTCAAGGTTGTTTTTTTTGAGAAACACCCGATACTGGGTCCAGCAACTTGTTCTCTCCCTGCACTATGATGAAGTAACCCCTTCGTTTGTGCCGATTCGCTAATTTGGCCTGCATGCTACATAATTAGAGATAGTGAAATAATTTCTGGAAATGATCCAAAGCTGTTGTACAGGAAAACTTTAAAGGGTAGCATTAAGCCGAATTTCTATGATGCCCAATTGAAACTCTTAATCAGTCCCGTCAACGAAGCCGAAGCCCAAGAAGCTGCCGCAGGAGGCGCTGACATAATCGATATCAAAAACCCCAAAGAAGGTGCACTTGGAGCCAGCTACCCCTGGGTCATCAAACAAATACGGCAGAATACCCCAAGGGGCATCGAAGTCAGTTGCACAATAGGTGATATGCCCAACCTTCCCGGCTCAGCTTCACTTGCAGCGTTAGGTGCGGTATCTTTGGGCGTTGACTACCTTAAAGTGGGACTCTACGGACTAAAAACGTCGGAGGATGCGACATTTCTGCTCCAGCAGGTCTGCAGAGCAGCTAAAGAATATAACCCCCAAGTCAAAGTTGCCGCGGCCGGGTATGCCGATGCCCAAAAAATCGGCTCTCTCAACCCTTTGCTTATCCCCGACGTAGTCCACAAAGCAGAGGCAGACATAGCCATGCTTGATACCGCAGTCAAAGACGGTACCAGCCTCTTTAATAATCTCAGTACCAAACAGCTCCAGCTGTTTGTAAATTCGGCTCATGAGCTTGATTTACAGGTTGCACTAGCGGGATCTCTACGCAGACAGGATCTACCGGTGATTTATGCTTTAGGGGCTGATATCGCAGGACTGCGCGGAGCAGCCTGCACGGGTAGTGACCGAAACAGGGGCCACATAACCCGGGGGCTGGTGACTGAACTCTGTGAAGTTCTTGCGCTATGTACGAAAGGTACGTTTTGAGACCGCCCGTTCGATTTAGCCCTGCCATGGCAGTTTAGAGTAGTAAGGGGGTCTTTGGTATGTCTTACAGTTGCAGGGTTTTTTGATTCATAGTAGCCGGTTGTTTATTGTCGTAATCTCTTCATTGGGGTTTAGGATAATCCCCCGCATTTACAGCAACTGCAGGGGCCTTTTTGCAGTTATCTGGCTCTGGGGTTTGTTCGGTGTTTTGATAGATTATGGTTATATGATTGCCCGCTTCCAAGTTGATGGTTACAGTACCGGTTGCCAAGTCCACAGACGAGTTATCGTTGGGATCAACAACAATTATGTTTGTGAGGTTCCAGCCTGCTTTGTTTAATTCGGTGACTATGTACTTTCCCGAAGATAAGTCACCGCTGTTCCAAACACCCCCATCAATCAATGTGAAGGTTCCAGCGGGGGCTGAGGTCACAAAGCTAAAGGGTGTTGAAGCGCCCGTGGGGCAGGTTACTTTGGTAACGGTTATGGTGCCGGGTTGGGGTGGGAGTTGAGTATTTTGGTAGATGATGGTTACGTGGTTGCCGGATTCTAAGTTGATGGTTACAGTACCAGTTGATAGATCGATGGTGGATTTGCCGCTTGGGTCATCTATGATGATGTTTGTGAGGTTCCAGCCTGCCTTCGCTAACTCAGTTATAATATAGGTTCCCGGGGGTAGGTTGCCGCTGTTCCAGCTTTGGCCGTCTGTTAGGGTGAAAACTCCAGCGGGGGCTGAGGTCACAAAGCTAAAGGGTGTTGAAGCGCCCGTGGGGCAGGTTGCTTTGGTAACGGTTATGGTGCCGGGTTGGGGCGGGAGTTCGGTATTGAGATAAACAATAGACACGTGATGTCCCGCATCCAAAGTAAACGTTACCGTACCCGCCGCCAAATTTATCGTATAGTTGGTGGCGCCATCGACTATGATGTTTGTGAGGTTCCAGCCTGCTTTAGCTAACTCAGCTATGGTGTAGGCTCCCGGCGGTAAATCTCCGCTATTCCATGATGTCCCATCGGTTAGGGTAAAGGTTCCAGTTGGAGCGGAGGTTACAAAATTAAAGACTGCTGAAGAACCCATGGGACAGGTGGATTTTATGACTGTAAAGGTGCCAGTTGAGGGTGGAAGTTGGGTATTTTGATAGAGTATGGTTGCGTGCTGACCCACTTCTAGGGTGAAGGTTATGGTGCCAGTCGTCAGGTTTGTGGTGTAGTTGGTGGTGCCCTCGACTATGATGTTTGTGAGGTTCCAGCCTGCTTTGGTTAGCTCTGTTATGGTGTAGGTTCCGGGTGGTAGGTTGCCGCTGTTCCAGCTTTGGCCGTCTGTTAGGGTGAAAACTCCAGTTGGAGCGGAGGTTACAAAGTTAAAGATAGCTGTGGAGCCTGTGGGACAGGTGGTCTTAATGACGGTGAAGGCGTTTGGCTGGGGCGGTAGCTCTGCATTTTGGTAGGTTATTGTTATATTTTCTTCGGAGGCTAAGTGCAGAGTAACCGTACCGGTAGACACGTCCGCGGTATAGTTAGAGGCGCCTCGTACAATGATATTTGTCAGATTCCAACCTGCCGTGGGTAATTCGGTGATAATATAGGTTCCCGGCGGCAAATTTCCACTACTCCAACTGGTTCTATCCGTTAAACTAAAGGTACCTGCTGGGGTGGAAGTGGTAAAGTTAAACACAACAGTAGAATCCGAAGGAACTGTCCGTTTATCTACGGTGATGGTGCCTGATTCGGGTTCATGTTTGAGGTTGATGTAGGTCAGGGTTATGTTTTGGCCTGCTTCTAAAGTAAAACTCACCGTACCTGCGGCTAGGTTTGTGGTATAGTTGGTGGTGCCCTCTACAGAGATGTTGATTAGGTTCCAGCCGGTTTGGGGGTGTTCGGTTATGGTGTAGGTTCCGGGTGGTAGGTTGTTGCTGGTCCAGGTTTGGCCGTCTGTTAGGGTGAAGGTTCCCGGTGGTGCGGTGATTAGGTAGGTGAAAACTGTTTGGTTGTCTGTGGGGCAGGTGGTTTTTATGACGGTTAGGGTTGCGGGTTCGGGGGGTAGTTCTTGGTTTTGGTAGATTAGGGTTGCGTGTTGGCCGTCTGTTAGGGTGAAGGTTAGGGTGCCTGCGGCTAGGTTTGTGGTATAGTTGGAGACGCCTTGGACGATGATGTTGGTTAGG
>JAIRTW010000068.1 GCA_031254875.1 Candidatus Bathycorpusculum termitum | reverse complement strand
AGGAAGGTTGATGATGTTGCGTTTGGGGCGATTAATATTTTGAGAATTGGTTCTCATGGTGAGTGGAACTATAAGATCTCTCCAACAAAATAATCACAAGTTATTTTTGCACAGTTCCTTAGAACCAATTAACTTTTTGTCGTCTCTGTTTACATTAAAAGTAGAACAACAACGTGGACATTTATCATGTTCTTGACTCTTTATTTCAACTACGCCGGTTTTGGTTCGGGGAAACTGCTCATTACAATTCGGACATATAATCATATTATGTGGCGAGTAATAAGCACAATTAGGAATACACTCCCATAATTCATCAGGATTTATTGCCTTCTCTTTCTTGCTACAATAATTTTGGTTATTCCAATATCTGCAAATTTTCACTTGTCTCCCCTACCCGGTATAATTAGAGTATTGATTGACGAAATGAGAAGGGCGGCCTAAAATATATTTTTTATTAAAACGACTAGATGCAAGCACTAACGCGGCAAGTGCCACGATAGCGACTATGATCGCCATAAAGCCACCTCCCTTCGTTTACACGCAGGGAGAATACGAACACAACCACCCAAGCAATAACTTGTTTTTAACCTCACTCTCTACAAATTATACACTACTTATTTTCAAATAGCAACAGTTTTTGACAAAATCACCATTTTTTAACGGCTTCGCTCAATTGTTTGAACGTGTTCCTTTGTGACTTCGATGAGGCGGTCGTGCTCTTTGACTTGTTCGCGGATGGTTGAGAGGATGTGGGCTTGATATGGAGGTAGGTTGTCGATAACTTTTCGGAAACTTTCGTCGGGGATTATGTTTAGGCGGCGGTCGATTTGTTCTTGCAGTAGGTAAAGTGGAGAAATGGTTTGATTTTTATGAGCATCATCGAGGTCGATATGGATGTATTGATGAACTTGTTGTGGTATAATGATCGGATGCATGGGAGTCTTAATATGGAAATTTGTGAGACACCAAATCAAGCATTTGTCAGAAAGTTGCCACAGGAATGTTGGATGTGGCTAACAAAAGAATTATTCAAATGGTGAAATAAAACATGAAACACACAAAAACAAAAGAGGAAATAATTTCGGGAAAAGATAGGTCAGAGTTGAGGAAAGAAGGCTTATTAGGGATAAATGGTTTCCCCTTTGTTTAAAATAAACTCTCAAAATCAAAAGCGACGATATTGAGAGTAGGAATACAAGTGGAAAAGGGGGCGCACCCAGGAGATTGAGGTGCGCGAACTAAGATAATGCTCAAAAATACTGGCTGGATTTCCCAAAAGATGCCAAGGGAATTATCGAGCAATTACAAGACAATGAGGAGGTATATGAATGAAAAATCTATTTGATTTGACAGGGAAAGTGGCCCTTGTTACAGGGGCATCGTCTGGTTTGGGTGTCAAGTACGCAAAGGCCTTAGCCAATCAAGGCGCCGACATTGCCATTACCGCCAGAAGAGTTGAGAAACTAGGGGAAGTCAAAAAGGAGATTGAAAATATAGGCGTCAAATGTTTTATGACACCCTGCGATGTCGGCAAAACAGATGAAATTGCTTCAATGGTAACCAAGGTCAAAGAGCATTATGGAAAAATTGACATCCTTGTTAATAACGCAGGAGTTGGCAAGCCATTTCCAGCGGATACCCAGACAGATGAAGAATGGCTTTCAATCATTAACATCAACCTAAACGCGGTTTATTACGTTGCCAGGGAAGTCGGCAAAGTCATGATTGAACAAAAATACGGAAAAATCATTAACATCGGCTCAATACACTCAACTGTTGGTTTTCTGGGAACTCCTATGTCTGCTTATTGTACATCAAAAGGCGGTGTATGGATGCTGACAAAAACCCTAGCGACTGAATGGGCTAAACATAACATCACAGTCAACGCCATCGGCCCTGGATATTTTCCAAGTGAACTAACAGATGATATTATTGAGCGCGAGGACTTCCAGAAAGCAATAAAATGCTATTGCCCGATGGGTAGAGTGGGTCGTGACGGTGAATTGAACGGTGCGGTCATATATTTTGCTTCAGATGCATCGTCCTATACTACGGGCCAGCTTTTGATTATTGATGGCGGTTGGACTACAATTTAGTAGGGTATGCCCATGAATAAAACAACTTTACATAATCTTTCTTACGGCTTGTATATCATTGGCGCAAAGGATGGGGAAAGAAATGTGGGCTGTATTGTCAACACAGTGATGCAATCAACAGCTAAACCTGTAACGTTGACTGTTTGCATCAATAAGGATAACTATACAAACGCTTGTATTAAGCAAACAAGGGCGTTTGCCGTATCGATTCTATCCGAGAAAACTAAAGGAAGCACATTTGGGATTTTTGGGTTCAGTAGCAGTCGAGACAAGGATAAATTTGCAGAAGTACCGTTTGACTTGACACCAACGGGCTTGCCATACATTAATGAAGGCGTCACGGGCTATCTTCAATGTAAAGTGATTGACTTTATCGACAACTTTACGCACACAATTTTTATAGCTGAAGTGCAAGAAGCTGAAAATCTGTTTAAAGAACCGCCCATGATATATGCATATTATCAAAATGTCATAAAAGGAAAAACACCTCCAAAAGCACCAAGCTATGAAGAAGAAGAGGTCAAAAAAACAAGCCCGCCGGGATCATTTATCTGCAGTGTTTGCGGTTGGGAATATCCAGGTGGCAAAGAGGAGTTTAAACGGTTGCCTGATGATTATGTCTGCACGATTTGCGGAGCACCCAAAAGCGTATTTATACCTCTTAAATGATGAATCATAAACATACAATAAATTATAAGGAGATTTAAAAATGGCTAATTTGAAAGGTACCAAAACCGAAAAAAATCTAAGGGAGGCGTTTGCCGGCGAAAGTCAGGCACGCAACAAATATACCTATTTCGCATCCAAAGCAAGAAAGGACGGTAGTGAACAGATCGCCGCCATCTTTGAAGAAACCGCAAACAACGAAAAGGAACATGCCAAGATTTGGTTTAAACTACTCTGCGGTGGAGAAATTCCCACGACCATCGATAACCTGCAGGCAGCCGCTATGGGCGAGCATGGAGAATGGACTGAAATGTACAAACGTATGGCAACTGAGGCGCGTGAGGAAGGCTTTAGTGATATTGCACTTCTTTTTGAATCAGTAGGCAATATCGAGAAGGAACATGAGGAACGCTATCTTAAGCTACTTAAAAACGTTAAGGATAACATGGTCTTTACAAAAAAAGAAAAATCCGTTTGGATCTGCCGTAACTGTGGACATATTGTAGACAATGAGAGTGCACCACAGAAATGTTCGGTTTGTGCCCATCCACAAACATACTTTGAGTTACGTGTAATCAACTATTGAGAGAAAGCAACATGAGCGGCCAAAAATTTTTTATCTGCAAACATTGCGGAAATATGGTTGAGTTTATCAATAATAAAGGTGTGTCGATGGTGTGTTGTGGTGAAAAAATGACTGAACTCATACCTAATACCGTCGATGCAAGCGTGGAGAAGCATCTACCTGCTGTAGTAGTTTTGGGTGATCGTCTAAGCGTTGAGGTCGGTAGCATCCCACACCCAATGCAAGATGACCACCATATAACGTTTGTATATGTGGAAACAGAACACGGTGGCCAGCGTAAGTACCTAAAGATCGGAGAAGAACCTAAACTTGTGTTTAGTTTTTCAAACGACAAACCGATAGCTGTTTACGCTTATTGCAATCTACACGGACTTTGGAAAACCGAAATATAATTTTCGAAATTATTAATGAACGTAGATTTTTATCTACTTTTTTCTGATTTGACGTCAGCGCCGTGACGTTCAGAGAGCGGGACACAAATATTCTCTCTCAGATACGGATGATGCACTTTGATATGAGATGAACCTTGAAACAAGCAAGATTTTAGACAACATCAACGGTTAATAGTACCCTTGGAACAAAGGCAACACCAATTATCGCTTCTTTGATTACTTGGCCACAACTGAAAAACCAAGGAGTATACTTAGCTAGTCATAAGTAAATACTCTCCGAATTCTTTCATAACTTGACCCTACTCTGAGCCTAAACACTTAGTTAATTTTACACCCTTCAGTAGAAACTCGAAACGAGAAGGTCTCAAGGGTTAGCATTCATAGTTTGTCAAGGTTTCTTGATGAAAACGCTTTTTAAACTCGCTTTATCCCAATTTATCGATGAAGACAAAGAAAGCAGCCGTTTTAGTCCTGATAAGTCTAATAGTATATCTCTCAGTCTTTACCTTAGCCACATCTGCCTATGCAGAGCAAACTGTAGGTGTCAAAGAAGGCGACTGGATGGAATACGACATCACCGTAACTGGCACCGGTAGCATGCCACCGACCCATGATGTACGGTGGATGCGAATGGGGGTTTTGGTGGTTGATGGAGCGGCGTTCTCTGTGAATGTTACCGCTAGATATGCCAATGGAACATTGGGCAGTGCAATTTGGAAATTTAACTTTACCGAGGGAAATGTCGAGGGATGGACCATCATCCCAGCCAACCTTAGCCCCGGCGACACATTTTTTGACTACTACTCCAAGCCCACTAACGTAACTATCCAGCGGGAAGAGCAAAAAACAGTGTTGGGTGCAACCCGAGCCGTAACGTATGGAAACGATTCAATAAGACAAATCAAGGAATGGGACAAAGCCACTGGTTTTTTTATTGGTTCTGTAGAGGTTGCCCAAAACCATACAGATGAGAATGGTTGGTATTATGATAACTTGACGGTTACCTGCAGGGCTGTCGCCACTAACATATGGGGCAGGCAGATTCTTGGTTTGGAGCAGTCAGTTTTTGCTTTGGTTATCTCGGGTTTAGTGCTGGGGGTGGTGACCTTGGTTTCAGCTCTGATTATTTGGCAAAGGGAGAAAATGACAACTCTTAGTTTACGCTACCCTCTGCTGGCAAAAAGGGCAATCCCTGCTGTTATAATTGTGGGCGTCGTGGTGTTAGGTGCTACAGTCATACCGGCAATATGGATGGACATGGGGTTAAGTAATGCGGCAGTTAACCTGATTATGCAAAGTTTCTGGTTGAGCCTGATTTTGGTAAGCATGGGGTTTAGAAAAACCAGCAAATATTTCGTACATTGGTTTTTGATAGCTGCCGTTGTTATCGCCACTTTGGTTAGTTTTGCCTCGGTCATTATGATGTGGTCTCCCTCAGACAGTGCCCTGGGAGGCTACATCAGTTCACCCATCAAAATTGCAGAACTTGTTACCCACAGCGTACTTTCTGTTCCAGCTATCGCGTTGGGGGTTTGGTTTATCGCACTTTGGTATCCCAACACTACGGCTTTCCCAGCCAGAAGTAAAAGGATAGTGAAACTGATGGTAATACTGTGGGTCTTGTCCTATATAGCGGGTGTTGTGGGATACATTTTGGACTACACAACTCTGCTGCTAGTATACTAGCAACATAGACTAGACAGTGCAAACAAGAACCACCGTTTATTCTTTAAGCGGATAATTTCTTGGCCATAGCCGAATCGCTTCCTTTTGGCTTGAGTCCACGTTTTTCGCATCACTTGTGTTCAACTTACTAGCAATAGCATTTTGGGTCCTTTACAAAACAACGGGTCTCATATGCCATAGATTATTTTCGATACTGAGCAATGTAGTTTACTTATCGGTGTGAGGATGGTTACATTTGCGGCAGATAGTTGCCTATAGCTTTTTGCTATTCCAGCCAATTTCTAGATTTCAGAACTGCCATACTTTATATATTCCCAGATATGACAGGACCTACGAGGTTGTTGTGCTCAGTGCAGTTTTATGAGCGGCAATTTGAACGATTATGCATGTTTTTCATAAGTGTTGTGTCCATTATTTTAATGAAGTAACAAAATTTTCTACGTCTTTGATGTATTTTAAATTTAAAACTGTTCGTGTGTCCTGTTTTGTGATGTAATCTTTTAGCATCCAGAAAACATGTTCCCTAACTTCTTGGGATGAACTACGGTTTTCATATTCATTGTATAGCTTTATGAAGCGCAGGATCTGTTGTTTAATACCTGTATTGTTGAGCTGTTGTTTTTCTGGATCAAATATCCATGGACGGTCTCTTGCACCCCTACCGATCATGACGAAATCGCAACCGGTCTTGTTCAAAAGATCGATACCTCTTTCGTAACTTGTGACATCGCCGTTAGCCATTAGGGGTATGACGATTTTTTCTTTGGTTTGCTTCATTATTGTCCAGTTAACTTTCTTGGCAAGTTTTTGTTGTACAGTTCTGCCGTGAATGCATATTGCCGCTACACCGGCATCCTGTAGCATTGTGGCTACTTTTACGGCGATTATGTGTTGGGCATCCATGCCTATGCGCATTTTTACTGTAATTGGTTTCTCTGTTGAGTTAACCATTTTTCTTACAAGCCGCTCTAGAAGAGAAAGATTTGACAGCAAAAATGCGCCGTAACCTTGTTGGAGGATTTCTTTTTCACTACAGCCAACGTTGAAATCTATAATATCGGCGTATTCTTCCACTTGGTTTATACTCTTAATCAGGGCGTCCTCGTTGTTGCCTATTAATTGGACACTTACGGGTCTTTCGGACTTTGTTATGTTAAGAAGGTCTTTGATTTCGCGTTTGGTTTTGTTCTTAATGAGTTCAACATCGAACATTTGAGTATAAACTATTCCAGCCTTGTTTTCTTTGCACAGCATTCTAAAGGCAGTGCAGTTAACGGCAGCCATGGGTGCGAGAACGAATTGATTGTTTACGTCGACTTTTCCGATTTTCATCTGTTCTTCTTTCACAGGGTATGAATGAATGTTTTTAAGCTTATGTTCAAAATCGGCCAAAGGGAGCACTGGCGGGGATTTTATCTGTGAAACTTGGATAGTAAATATGCTTGTAGTGTAATGCTACACAATAAAGTTAATACACCAGATTGAGGTATTTGTGATGATACAAGTAAGCTGTTTCTATATAGTTGTCAGCAACTACAGTCAAACGCTTAATTGCATACCAAACCCAAAAATTTAATGGAGGAAAATCTATGAAAACACCAATTGTCGCATCAGTGCAGTTCACCTGCCCCCAGTGCAGTGCAAACTTTGAATTCGATGCTGTCGGAGAATATGAGTTGGTCCCTTGCCCAGTTTGTGGATCCAACTTTGTCACCGTCAAAAAAGGTCGCAAGTTGATGCTTGAAGCCTTGGAACAGACGCTGATGTGTTAAAAGAACCCCTGGCATTTCCGGCTCCTACCCGGATAAGCTTTCGGTTCCCATTTCTGTAGTTCAGCTTTTATTTTTCGGCAGACTATTAATCCCTTTCAAGAAACCTTGCTTTTTTTCGTTTTAAACTGTTTCGCCATAGCACACAAGCTACATATCCTACAAGCACCAGTCTCAACTTAGCGTGATGTTCAATATTTTCTGCGTCGTTGAGGGCCGCAAGCACTTTCACATTTAATTCACGCATCAGATATCTTCAACCTATCATCACTAAACCAAATATTCCAAAAGCAACTTGTTATGATCTATAGATTTTAAAATGAAAAGAGGAAGCGGTTGATACTGGGGTAGCGGTGAATGAGTTGAGGGGGAACATAACACAAAATAACCCAGCCGCAACACTATCTTTAGAGGCATAACTTTGGCATCACAGCAAGTTACATGGGATTTATCAGGGCTTTTTTTGGGGATAGCTGATCCTAAAATCAGCCAAACCATCGCCCAAGCTGCGGCTTGTGCAGATATGTTTGAAGGAAAATATCGCGGTAAAATAGCGGGTTTATCTGCTGAGGGATTGTTGGGGTGTCTCAGAGAAGTTGAGGCGTTTGATGCTAAATTCAGTGATGTCTCATTGTTTTCGAGTTTGTCGTTTGCCGCTGATATGACACAGCCAGAGACGCAGGCACTAAATGACCGGGTAAGCAAATTTGAAGCTAAACTCGCCAAGCAACTGGCGTTTTATTCACTAGAGCTGGGTGAACTCGTGAAGGCTAAACCACAGCTCATAGATGATCCTGCCTTAGCCAACTATAGGCATATGTTGCAACGTGTGTTGCGACGGGTTGAGCATCAACTCAGTGAGGTAGAGGAGCAACTCATCATCGAGAAGGATCAGTTTGGCGTCAACTCTTGGGAGGAGCTACAGAGTAAATGGCTAAACACCCGCCTCTATGAAGTGACAGTTTTAGGTGAGAAAAAAACGCTCAGCTACGGTGAAGCCAACGGTCTGTTTTCCCATCGCGACCGCGCCACACGGGAATCCGCAAACCGGGCAATCTATGGACTTCTGGGTAGAGACGGTGAAATTTTTGCAACGGCACTTCGGAGCATCTGCAACGATTGGGTAACGGTGTCTAAGCGACGGAAATATGCATCACCCATGGAAGCCAGCCTAATAAGCAATGATACCCAGCAAAGCATAATCGACAATCTGCTTGGAACCATCGAGAAAGGCGCTGCCATCTATCGCCGCTATCTCAAACTGAAGGCAAAATTGATGGATGTACAGGTGCTGGCTAACTATGACATAACAGCACCCCTACCTAATATGCCAGAACAAAAATTCAGCTATCCACAAGCCCAAACCATAATTACAGACGCCTACAACCGCTTTGACCACCAATACGTCGAGGCGGTTAAGGAAATGTTCCAAAAACGCCACATCGACGCTTCACCCCGATTTGGCAAACGCAACGGAGCCTTCTGCGCAGGCTACTACAACGGTAAATCAGCCTATATACTGCAGAGCTTCAACGGCACGCTAGGCGATGTCTTTACATTGGCACATGAACTAGGGCACGCCACCCATGATTGGTATATGTCCAGAAACCAAACGCGTCTAAACATCAGTGTGCCCTCTATTGTTGCAGAGACAGCCTCGATCTTCGGTGAGCTTTTGCTCACAGATTTGATGCTCAAAGATACAAAAACAAATGCAGAACAAAAGGCACTTCTTTGTCTAGTTTTGGATGAGGCAGGTATGACGACATTTCAGGTTACGGCACGGGTGTGGTTTGAGCAGGCTCTATACGAATCCATCAAGGAAGAGGAGTTTTTGGATTACCCAACTATATGTAGTCATTGGACACAGGCGCGGAACCGCATCTTTGGTGATGCCGTGGAGTGGTTACCAGAGATGGAGGCAGAGTGGACAATGAAACCGCACTATTATATGGCAAACTATCGCTTCTATAACTACCCTTATGTGTATGCACAGATGTTTGTTTACGCACTCTATGAACGGTATCTAGAGGAGAAAACAAAGTTTGTGCCCAAGTTGGCGGGGTTGCTCTCGGCGGGCAGCAGTAAATCACCCCGAGAACTCGGCGAAATCGTCGGATTAGATGTAGCAACACCGAATTTCTGGAGAGAAAGTTTGAAGGTGTTTGAACGCTTCGTCACCAACTTGGAAAAAACTGTTTAAGAACAGCCAGTTGCTGAAGAGCAACTGCGGGGCTACGAGCTAAAGATGTTTGACCAGAGTTGCTGGAAACTATCTGCCCGGGTTTTTAGCGGGCATTTGTGTTAATTATAGTTGGTTTATTGAAGCCACATAGGTTTATGAGGCGATACAGGCTAGTAAAATTGGTTCTGTTTGGTTTTGGAGGTGAATTTTTGGAGCAAAAAAGGAATGTTCCTGCACCTGAAATGACTACCCATGGTAAATTCAAATGCCGTGCTGACAATCAAGAATACGATACACGTGAAGACTATGAAGCCCACTGTATGGAGGAACATACGTAAAAAGACAACGGGATGGGAATTAAAAAGTAAGAGTTATTATTTTTCCTCTTTTTCTTGGAAGAGTTTTTTGATTGCGCTGATTCTTGCTTTCTGAGCCAGAACGTCGCTTGTGACTACTGTGAGTGCTTCTTCAGGACACCATTTTACGCATTGGGGGCCTTCGGGTTTTTCTTTGCATAGGTCGCATACGTAGACGACTTTTGTTTCGGGATGAAGCATCATGGCACCGTAGTCGCAGGCTTCAATGCACCAGCCACAGCCGTTACATTTGTCTTTGTCAAGGACGATGTTGCCGGTGTCTTCAGTTTGGTTAAGTGCGTTGCGGGGACAGGCGGCGACACATGCGGGGCCTTCACAGAGGCGGCAAGTGACAGCCATGTTGGCAAGCTGATTAACGCGAACTAGGCGGATGCGGGATTTGAGCGGGTTGAAGGCTTTTTCTTTGTTATATGAGCAGGCATACTCACAGATTTGGCAACCAACACACTTCTCAGGGTCAGCAGAGACGAATTTTCTTTGGTGAATTTTAACCATAATTATGCCTCTTTGTCTTGAGTTAATGTTTGGAATTCTTGTAAGCCTAATTCATGGAGTTTAGTTTTTGGCGGGATCCCCTCAACGGTCCATCCGCGGGCTTGATAGTAATCGTCTATGAGCAGGTCAAGTTCATCTTGGGTTATCACGGCGCCTTTTGAGGGCCCATCGCTGGTGATGGGTTGATTCATAACTTTCCAGGGCAGGGTATCGTCGTCGCGGGTAAGGCCTTCTCGTGTGTTTATGAGTTTAGCGAGGGTGATGATGCGTTCACCTGCAATGCCGAGTTCTTTGGGGGTGACTTCTATACCTGTAACGGCGCTGTAAAGTTTAGCCATGTCAATGAGTTCTTGGTAGAAGGTGCCTCGGGCGTTTTTGCATACGATAAACGAGTCTATGAGTGCGAAGAGATCTTCGTTGTCTTTGACGAGTTTACCCCTGCCTTGCTCAGTATCAAGACCATTAATTTTATCCTTTAAATCCAGCGATATAACACCACTACGATTATGATCAGCACCCCGAAAAGAAAC
>JAIRTW010000067.1 GCA_031254875.1 Candidatus Bathycorpusculum termitum | reverse complement strand
AGGAACTGTGCAAAAATAACTTGTGATTATTTTGTTGGAGAGATCTTATAGTTCCACTCACCATGAGAACCAATTCTCAAAATATTAATCGCCCCAAACGCAACATCATCAACCTTCCTAGCACGCACATACACCCTGCCATCTGGTGTATTAGCAAAAAAATAGAGAAGACGGTTGTGCCGTCTTCTTGGGGATGTTGTGGATTATCGTCTGTTTAGGTGTAGAATTGTATTGTATCGCAGTGGATGTAGAGATAGATGGTGTTTCCGGCTGGGCAGGGGATTGTTGCTTTGTTGTCGTGGTTAAATCCGGTGGTTGCGCCAAATTTTGCTAGGTCGGTTGCTTTTTGGGAATGGATGTTGCCGTTGTTGAATACGGGTATTTTATCAAATGCTATGGCGCCAAAGGAGCCTTTGCCGTTGATGGTGATTTCTATGTTGCCGTTGACTAATTTGACAGTGGCTGAGCCTACTACGTTAAAGTTGTTCCCTACGACCATGTCGAGTTTAGCGCCTTCGGGTTTTTCAAGATCTGCTCTGTTTAGGACTGCATAGACGAAGTGGTTGCTGTTGGGTACCACGTAGGGGGTGTCGGGTGTGCCTTTGGTGTTGTAGTATGGATTGCCGGTTTTTGGGTTGAGTCCAGCTATTATTGTGGCTCTGTTGCCGGTGTTGGTTGCGGTTACGGATGTATATGCTGGACCAAGGCTAGGACCAGTAGCTTGGATTGTGAAGCTACTACTGCAGGAGTAGAAAGTTGCTTTGGATTCCGCGCCTAAGAGTTCAGCCATATATTGGATCAGGGGCTGGAATAGGGGGTTGCTTTCTCTGCCGGTGTCATCGACGTCGCCGAAAACGTTGACGTTTTGTATGTAGCGGAAGTCGTTGTCTTTTGAGGCTGTTGCGGTAAATGCAAATTGGCCTGATGCACCGTCGGATAGGTTCACATAGAATTTTTCTCCGGGTTTGGCGGTTGCTATTTCTTTGCCGGTTTCGTCAACAAAGATTGCGTTTGTGCCGCCTTGGGTGAAGGTTAAATCATAGTTAACGTTGGATAGGATTATGTTTTCTGAAATCCAAAATGGACCATACCCAATAGGTGTGGCGGTGGCTTCGCCTTTCATGGTTATGCCTGTTTTGTAATCATAGGTTATTTTGTCGAGGTTGTTAATGACATCTGTAAGTATGTTCACAATGTCTGCGCCGTTTTCGATGTAGGTTACATCGTAGCCGTGAACTATTTTCCAGATTAGGCATTGTATGAGTTGTTCGTAGCCGATAGGGTTGGTTTTTTCTATGTAGCCGTGGTTATTTGTGATATAGGTGAGTGCCGCCATTACTTGGTCGGCTTTTTCTGGTGGGAGGTATTCATTTACTGATACGGGTTTATATGTGGACCATGCGTAGCATGGAAGGTCCATATTTAGACAATATGCATAGCCAACAAAGTTGTCCTGTTGGTCGTATAATGAGAATCTTGTTACGCGTTCTTCTCTGCCGTCGATGATGATTTTGTATAGGCCGCTGTGCTTTACTGTGTATTGTGGTTCTGCCGCGTTTGCTGTCTGCAACACTATTGCAAAAGAACTGACAACAAGCATCAGCACAAACATTGTAGATATTATTCTCATTTTTATTTTATTTTTCGTTCTATTCACCTGACTTTTTATGTTATTCACACGAATCGAATTACTGACATATTAATCTTGTGTTTGTTACTGCAGAAAAACGCCCGCAAATTGTTCAAATTCAATAATTTTACTTAAAGCTATTTGCAATAACAACCTCTAATACGCAACAACATAGATCGATTAAACCACTGGAACAACACACCACAACACACACCAAATTACCGCCTACAAACCCAACACTCACACACCACCATAAACAATACAACCCAGCCCAGATGCTTTGCAACAAAATATATGGTGCCGATACACCCCAGTCACCTGCATAAACAAGAGACGAAACATAAACCAACAAGCCACCTTAACAATAAATCAGAGAGCCCCCCCCACCTAACCAATTTAGCAAACAATAACAGAAACCAATGTTTTACCTAAACACAACTAAAACTAAACCTACCGTGAGACCAGCAAATAGACCTATCGCTTAAGACAAAACCTGCATCACCCCGCATATAATACAACACACACTAATGGCTTGCCTACTAACATAAAATCTCAGGTTTAAATCATGTTTCCACATAAAAAAACATATTTTAACCCCATATTAGAAGTGGATTATAGAAAATGTTTTAAACATATACAACTATAACGTGATATAGAGGAAACAACCATGGCAAAATGTCCCACCTGTGGAACAGAAATAAAGAACGCAAAGAAAACTTGGAAGATGGCAGGCAAACCCGACAAAGAAGGCAAAAGAACTCAACTCACCATCGCACTCTACGATTGTTGCGGTAACACCATACGACAAGTTATAGATAAAACAAAAATCTAAATTAGCCTCGCGTCTCCATTTCCTTTTCTATTTTTGCGTCTCCATTTTCCTTTTCTATTTTTATATTCACTCAACCTGTCTGTGGCTGTGGATGTGCTACAACAAACGTTTAATTGTTTAGCAGTTCGCCAACTAATAGGAGATAAGCTTGCCTTTTAACCGCAAACGAGATCGCATCCAAATCATCGCTGAGATACTATACATCTGCAAAACCCCACAGACGCAAACTTTCATCCGGCGTCAAACCCATCTGTCCTATGCAATACTTCAGAGCTGCCTTATGCAACTACTTGGACGGCAGTGGCTTCTACAGGCTAACGAAAACAGCAGACAAAAAAAGTTCTTCATCACAAGCAAGGGACAGGCATTTTTGGAGAAATGGCTGGAACTACAAAAACTCACCGAAATAAAGGGGAAACAGAAACTGGCAACAGTCATACCTCCGCCAAAGATCCATGCAACATCAAAGGGGCATGCCAATTAGGGTATAAACTGATGGATATCCATCTAAAACAGATTCAATACGCTGAGGGAAAAACCCGTTGATTACAAAACAATCTAGCGGCTGCTTCAAAAGCATCTTTGGCAACATCACATCAACGCTTGTATGCCTATGCATACCTACAAGCTCGCGGGGAGTTAGTTTTTTAATCAATTCAGCTTCCGCATGTACTTTGGGATCTTGAGTGTAGACACCATCCACATCGGTGACAAGAAGAAGCCTCTGTGCCCCCAGTTTGATAGCAAGATAGAGAGCAATAGAGTCCGAAGTAACCTCCCAAGAATTTTCTAAGGGATCTTCACAAAACATTAGTTGCGAGGGTAGAAAAACCGGCAACAACCCCTCCGCCAACACAGACTGGGTTTCCTTTATCCCCCGCACATCAGCGGCGCTGGAGGTTAAATCTGTGAGTAACAAACCGTACTGATCCATGCCTAAAACAGCCATCTGATGCGCCGCCTCATCAGATAAAAAGAACCGTTGGTCAAGTCTCCGCACGGTATCTGCGAATTCGCCGCCGCCGGGCACCACAACCAACGGATGGGTTTTTGATAATTCGCTTATTTTTTTGCATAGCGCTCTGAGTTTTTCGGGTTTTTTAGCTATGCTTCCCCCGACTTTAATTACTGAGAGATCCAAACTGGTGTTTCTCCTAAAAGTTTAGTTGCCGTCATCCATGCAACACCTACCGCTGGAGTTGCCAAAGCCACCTCTTTAGGCAACAAATGGTCCAAATCCACAATGGTATCGACACCTGCTTTTTCTGCCGCTTTGCGTGCCAGAAAGTTTTTGCCAAGCCCCGTAACAACAACCGGAACCCTGTTTTCTGTGAGAGTTTTTGTGTATATATAGGTTTTAGCTATGCCCACAGTAATTTGGCTGATTTGCTGTTCATAGAGGTATTTTGCCATTTCAATGATTTCGGGGGTTGTAAGCATATCGGTGTCTGCACAGACAACTCGTGCAAGTCGTGCATACACCTCAGCCAAAGTTTTGCCCCGTCCATCCGCTGTTTCTGAGGTATAATCCGCCTCTGAGATATTGCCCAGTGCAAGATGCATATCACCTGAGAGAGCAAACATCTCTGAAGAAACAGAGGCAACACCGTTTTTTGTGGGGATAGAGTGGACAATTGCACTGATATTTGTACGCAGGCTCCCCGTGTAAACCAGCTCGCCGCAGATGAGTTTATCAAGGTCAGTTTTGCCTCTTGCTACCACATGTCCACCACTAATGGGGATTATACTTGTGCTTGTGCTTCCCACATCAACGACAACGGCATCTTTGAGATACTGTGCTACTAGCCAGCCGGTAGCGACCCAGTTTGCCGCGGCAGTGCACAGAGGATTTTTTTTGGCAGTTTCTAAAGCTAACAGTTTGACGTCGGTGGTTAAAACAAAGATGGGCACATCGAGAAAGGCCGATTTAACGCAACAAAGGATATGGTGGATGCCTTCGCGTTTGGTTGGGTAGGCGTCAGATAACTCTGCAGTCAGTGTTACACCCAAAGCATCCAGTGGGTCTGCTCCAAATTGGTCTTTGAGGTGGGTTAGGATATCTGTGAGTGCTTGGGGATTTTTCCAGATGGGGAAATATTTAGATGCACACCTAAAACCGATCACCTCAGCTTTTTTTGTGGAGAGCAAGACGGCTTTGGTGTTAGCACCTCCGATGTCTAAGCCCAAGACGGTAATCAAACGGTTGGCCTCAAGGGTTAATTATGTTGTGCAGGGCATTTTTAGCTTCTTCTAAACGAGCATGTGCATCCTGCAGGGAATCCCCATAACCCATTATTAAAGCAACACCTTGGGTACAGTCGGATAGAGGAAAAGGCGGTGCAACTACGCCCGCAAGTTTAGCGACCCTGCGATATGTTCCAGAGGTCGGCTGTGCAATACAAGTTTTTGAAAAGCATGCAACCCCCAATATACTGGGCTTTTTAGGTAACTGCCCAGTAACAACCGTGTCGATAAGTGCTTGCGCAACATTGAAATCCACTACCTGCCGCAAACCAACATAAGAAGTTGTTAACCGCACGTTAACATCGAGGACAAAGAGCATTTCTGACCCCAAAATCAAATCAACACCCACATAACCCCGTAAACCTAGAAATTCCACGACGCGTTCAGCTAAGGCGAGGGCTTCTTTCTTTTTTGGATGCTCAAAGGGAATGCCCCCCCCAGCATAACAGGAATCCGCCCCCTTTGATAAAGTGATTTGTTGCCGATTCAAAGTGAGCGCCGTTGCTTTTTTGCCGTTTGAGAGTAAACTGACGCTTGCAGATTCTCCTTCAATTTTTTCTTGTGCTATAAAGCGGGGGTTTGTAGAGTTTGCTTTGATTTTTGCGACCCCACAGGTGATGTCTGCGGCGTTTTCTATAAGACTAATTCCACTGCAACCCGCACCGTCCACCGGTTTGAAGATAACCGGGTATGTAAGATGAGCCTTGAGAACTTGTGCTATATGTGTTGTGCTGTTGGCAACGTTTAGGGGAAGGGTTTTGGGGGTGGAATAACCGCTTTTTTGAAGGTCACAGTATAGAGTATCTTTGTCGGCGGCCTTTGCTATGGTATGGGATGGGCTGTTGAGAGAGATTTTTCCCGTTTCCTCACCAAGCTGTACATAAAGCTGAAGAGTTTGCCCCGTTTCAGGTGCAATAACATAGACAGCATCGATGTTTTTCGCTAAATTCATGAGAAGTTTTTTGGGTTCATCGGCATAGAGAACTTGTGAGGTATAGTTGGCTTCAAGCAAAAAATTAAATTTGAAGAGCCTTGAATCCAGAAGAATCGTCACCTGATGTCCCGCAGCCCTAAAATCGGCAACTGCACAGCGCAACATAGCAAACCCCTCTGACAGCCCCTCTACAGGCAGGGGCTGCTCTGCATATCCACCACCACTGACATGTTCATAAACCAGTATCTTCAAAGCATAACCTTCACCCCAAGAACACCCGGACAGGTTAAAGCTTTTCGTTCCCAATGGCTTCAAAAAAATCAGCGATAATTTTTCAACCCGCACCAGTCTGCTAAACGATAATATCACGCTTGCGATAACAAACTCTAACTAAACCAGCCCCGATTCTTAAAAGTCAAGCACCAAATAACATTAAACACCAAACCATGCGCCAAACGCCAAACTATTACCTCTTAAAAAACACAATCCCTATATATACGATTAATATTTTAACACATGTATATTTTGATGTTTAGCTGTTTTAACGTTAGACCTGTTTTAACGTTATAACGGTTTTAGTTCTATATACAAAGTTATGTTTTATGAGACGATTTTTATGGTAAATTATGTTTTATCTAAATCTAAATTAGATCGTTTTAGCAGAGGTTGTTTTTTGATTTCTTTACTGATAGCTCTGCTGATATCCTCTCTGCTTGTCTGTGCACTAACCCCAAGTGCTACAGGTGTTTCATTGGTGAATGCGGTCCATGTTACAACCCAAACAGAACTAAGAAACGCCATAACCAATGCCACAACGGGTGTGTCAGTGGTTATTGCCTTGGATAACGACATAACTCTTAGCTCAACACCCCTTACTATCTCTGCTAACAAAAACATCACCCTAACAAGCAACAGCACAAACACATTTTTCAAACTAATTGGCGCCTCCAACCAACATACTATCACGGTTGCGGCTGGGGGGAAACTAGAACTTGCCGGCATAACCGTAACCCACACAAGCAACAACGGCACAGGCGTATATGTTCAATCCGGCGGCACACTCAACCTATCTAACGGTACAATATCTGGCAACGCCGCTCGCGGCGGTAGTAGTAATAGTGGTTATGGCGGAGGCATATACAACAACGGCGGCAACCTTACGATGTCAGGCGGCACCATAACAAACAACACCGCCACCGGTCTTTATGGCTATGGCGGCGGCATATACAACAACAATGGCATTTTTACTTTGTCGAGCGGCACAATATCTAACAACACCGCCAACACCTATGGCGGAGGCATACACAACAACCGCGGCAATCTTACGATAACAGGCGGAGCAGTCTTGGGCAACATCGCCAGCAGTAGTATCGGAAGTTATGGTGGAGGTATATACAACAACGGTAATTTTAGTTTGTTTGGCGGCGAAATATCTAATAACACAGCCAACCATGGCGGCGGCGTAGCCATCGGCAATGGCGGCCGCTTTACTATGGTGGGTGGTGTAATTTCAGACAATACAGTCGGCAACATGGGTGGCGGCGTATACATTTCCAATATCAATAGCGTTGTTACGATGTCAGGCGGCACCATAACAAACAACAAATCCAACCTGTATGGCGGCGGCGTGACCAACAGTGATGGCGCCTTTACGATGTCAGGCGGCACCATAACCAACAACACCGCCACCT
>JAIRTW010000097.1 GCA_031254875.1 Candidatus Bathycorpusculum termitum | reverse complement strand
TGCGCCAATTAGGGTTGCCAGCACAGCTAGTATTAACATTACGAGTATGGAGTAAACGCGTTTGCGCCTATGCGAAGCCTTAAGCCAGAACTGTGGATACTTCATTAGTGCTCCTCTTTGCTTAGTACAATTTTGAGAGTAGAAAACCCTCATCATAAGCTTAAACCTTTCAGGCATTTAACCTTTGCCAATCCCTCAGTTTAACTGCATGCGTTTGAACCCTTGCTCACATGATATAGCAAATTCAGACACCGACCGACCAGCATTTTACACTAACAGTTTAAGGGCAAACCCAAAGCCCCGTCTCACCTCTTGATGGCTTGACGACTAAAGCTAAAGAAAAGATGCGGTCGACGAATTAGTTTTCTGCTTTCTCGCTCTTTGTTTTCAAGCCCAGTGCTAAAATGTATTCTTCTGAGCTTTTAGCCCGGCTTGCTTGCGGTTTAACGATGCGGACCGACTCAAAACTGGTTTTCACGTTTGTGACGAATTCGTCGAGAAGATCTCCTTGGAAGACTTTGACGAAAAAGTTGCCGCCGGGTTTTAGGATGTTTTTGGCGATTTCAAGTGCTTTATTTGCGAGGTCGATTTGGCAAGCATGATCCACTTCCCAAACTCCTGTCACGTTGGGTGCTGCGTCGGAGATGATAACGTCGGGGTGCCGGGGCAGAAACGAGAGGATCTGGGTTGTGATGTCGGGTTCAGTTAAGTCGGCGACTATAGTACGTACGTACTCTTGTGTGAATGGTTCAATCGGTTTTAAATCGATGCCTAAGACGAAGCCGTGTTTGCCCGTCATTTTTCGTGCAGCTTGTATCCATCCACCGGGGGCCGCTCCTAAATCCACCACGATATCGTGGGCTTTTATGAAACCATATCTGTTGTTGGTTTGCACGAGCTTGTAGGTGGAGCGGCTACGATAGTTTTCAGCTTTGGCTTTTTTGTAGTAAAACTCGTTTTTTCTTTCACGTATCCAAGTTTTCGGCGTCGGTATCATCCTCTGGCAGGCTGGGTTCATCTTGATTGCTTGGATCCTCGGGTGTAGCTGGGACTTCTTTTCCAAGGTTTATTATCCAATCAGTGAGTCGGGGGCAACTTTTGGGTGAAATCGCGGTGGTTGGATCGCATCGTGCATTATCGGGGCAGAGCAGGCAAGGACAGTCGATGATGGTTTCAATTGATGCCGGTAGACGCTTGGGGTAGAGGCGGTATGTCCATCTGCCTTCTTGTAGTTCTTTTTCTCTTCGGATAAGTCCCTTCTCTTCTAGTTTAATAGAGACGCGGCTGCCTTCACGACTGCTAGCGCCTAGCTCCCGCCATAAATCTGATTGAAGCACACCCTGATAACCGGTGTTTACAACATAGTGGAGTGCTTTCTGTTCAAGGTCGTTACGCTTTGGCATATTATTATCAGTTCCAATAATACAGTATTATAAGCTTTGGATGCAGATAAAAATATGTATCCCTGTACAGCTGAGAATCTAATGGTTAAAATTGAGCACATGACTAGCAAATACTGCCTTGGAATAGAATCTTCAGCAGATGACTTTAGCATTGGCATAGTAGCTTTCAATGGTGAAATTTTGGCAAATCAATCTGACAGCTACATCCCAGCCGAAGGTGGTATTCATCCAAGGGAAGCTGCGCGGCATCATGCAGATGTTGCTGATAGTGTGTTGCAGCAAGCCCTCAACAAAGCTGACATCAAAGTTAAAGAGTTAACCTGCATTGCATTTTCACAGGGTCCAGGTTTAGGACCCAGCCTCCGCACAGGTGCAACCATAGCCCGTGCCTTAGCTTCATATCTCAAAATTCCCCTTGTTGGCGTCAATCACTCGGTTGCCCACATCGAAATCGGCAAACTCAAAACAGGCGCTAAAGACCCCCTTACTCTTTATGTTTCAGGCGGCAACACAATGGTCACCGCTTATGCGTCAGGTCGTTACCGAGTTTTCGGCGAAACCCTTGACATTGCCTTGGGTAATTGTCTGGATGTTTTTGGTAGAGCGGCAGGCTTGAAGGGAAAAAAGGGTCTGCCGGTGGGTGCTGCCATAGAGCGGTTGTCGCATAACCGTCAGCGGCTGGTTACCCTGCCCTATGTGGTAAAGGGTATGGATTTGTCGCTTAGTGGTCTTTTGACAGCGGCGACTGCGGCGTTACAAAATCAAAGCTCCAATTTCCATACGACTTGCCAGGGTGTTTACTGTTTAGAGGATGTGTGTTTCAGTCTCCAAGAATACGCTTTCTCGATGGTTACCGAAATTACTGAGCGGGCATTGGCGCACACCGAAAAGAAGGAGATTCTGCTTACAGGTGGTGTGGCGGCGAACAGGAGGCTCCAAACCATGATAGCAATCATTGCGGAGGAGCATGACGCCCAGTTCAACGTGGTTCCCAAGCAATATGCAACTGATAACGGAGCCATGATAGCTTGGACTGGAACCTTGGCATACAGATACGGACTGATTACCCCTATTGATGAGAGTATGGTGAAACTGCGTTGGCGGGTAGACAAGGTGGATGTGCCATGGATGCAATAGACAAAATTCCCCAAGCCCGTTTGCTCAAAAAAGGTGCCGAGGCCAACCTTTTTCTCACACAGTGGCACAGCAGAGAAGCAGTCGTCAAAGTCCGTATCCCCAAAAGGTATCGTCCGCCCGCATTGGACCAGCAGATCCGTAACTACCGTACTATTCATGAGCCGCAACTGATACATGAAGCCAAAGCCGCCGGAGTACCGACACCGCTGATTTATTTTATAAACGTTCCAGAATCAACCATCATCATGCAATACATCAAAGGCCAGCAGGTCAAGACTCGCCTCAACGAACTCGACAAACCTAACCGGCATGCTATATGTATCCAAATCGGCGAATCCACAGCATGTCTCCATAGATACGGCTTAATCCACGGTGATCTCACCACATCCAACATGATACAAGACCTGAGCGGTAGAATCTATTTTATAGACTTCGGGCTGGGAGAAAAAAACCTGGAACTCGAAGCCCAAGGTGTTGATCTGCATCTGCTTAAGCGGGCGCTTCAAAGTACACATTTTGGATTTTGGGAAGATTGCTTTGCGAGTGTGATGTGTGGCTATACGTCGATTCGGGGTGTCAAGATGGCGGAAAAGGTTTATGAGAAAATCCGTCAAATAGAGAAGCGGGGACGGTATGTTGAAGAACGTAGACAATGACTTTCCGCTTAAGGGACAAGTTATATTTTTCGCAACCGGCAATGTCAACAAGTTTAACGAGGCCCGACGTATACTCGGCAGTTTGGGAATCGCAGTGGGTATGCTTAGACTCAAGGGCGACGAAATTCAAAGTGACAGCTTGCAGGAAATCGCGGAGAAAAGTGTCCAAAATGCCTACAAAAAATGTCGTCTGCCAGTTTTTGTTGAGGATGCCGGCTTATTTATCAATGCACTCGAAGGCTTTCCGGGGCCGTATGCCGCCTATGCGTATAGAACCATCTATAACAGTGGTATTCTCAAACTCATGGAGGGTAAAGAGGACCGTAAAGCTACATTTAAGTCGATTATCTCCTACTGTGATGATCAAACCCCTCTTGATCCGCTGAGTTTCTATGGTGAGTCAAAAGGTATAATCACCACGCAAGAGCGTCGGAAACATGAAAAAAGCGGTTTCGGTTATGACCCTATCTTCCAGCCAGATCACAGCTTCAAAACCTTCGCAGAAATGACCATACTCGAAAAGAATACTTACTCCCACCGTGCAGAAGCCCTCTGTAGATTTGCCCAATGGTACAGAAACATTGCCGCTCCCTAATATTACAGTTGTAATGTTTTTAAGTTAGTGGGTGTTATTGTTGTGTGAAAGCCCATAGTGATGGTTGTTGATGTTAGTTGATGGTAAATCATGAGTTAGAGTCTGCGTTCGAAGAATTAATGAGCCGTATTGAAGATGTGTTTGCAGGTAAACAAGGATGCATGTCAGCAAAAAAATATCTAACAGGCCTCCTCAGCAAAATGGAACGCAAAAACAACTGGCAAATAGCCGAAGCCCTTGGCGACACCACACCATACGCATTACAACAATTTCTTTACAGAGGACGATACAACACCAACAAACTCAAAGACCACCTACAAACATACGTAAATGAAAAACTAGGCGAACCAGACGGAGTGTTTGTGGTAGATGAAACCGGTTTTCTTAAACAAGGTAAACGATCTTGCGGCGTTAAACGCCAATACAGCGGTACTGCAGGCAAAGTAGAGAATTGTCAAATTGGCGTCTTTCTAACATACGCAAGCCAAAAAGGTCACACACCCATAGACAGACGATTATATATTCCAAAAGACTGGTTTGATGACCCTGACCGCTGTAAAAAAGCAGGCATCCCCGACACAGTAGAGTTTCAAACTAAACCGGAGATGGCTCTTGAAATGATAAAAAACGCCACCACAGCGGGGGTGTCTTATCAGTGGGTTACGGGTGATTGTGTATATGGAGATTATGATCCTTTGCGCTTGTGGCTTGAGGCGCAACGTAAATACTATGTACTTTGTGTGTCAGGTAAAGAATATTTTCAAATTGGGGAACAAAATTTGTCAGTTAAGACTATTCTTAAAGACCTTGATGAGAAGAACTGGTTTTTGGCGAGTTGTGGTGATGGGTCTAAGGGCGCTAGGGTGTATGATTGGCAACTTTTAGAGTTGCCTGTGGCAGTTGGAGCGGTTTGGAAGCGTTATCTTTTGGTGCGTAGAAGTAAATCTGATGGAGAGTTGCGAGCGTATGTTTGTTTTGCACCCCAAGAGGTGGCTATTTTAAAGTTTGTGGAGGTTGCGGGTGTGCGTTGGACTGTTGAGTGTTGTTTTGCGGAGAGTAAGTCTTTGGTTGGTTTGGATGAGTATGAGGTGCAGAGTTATATGGGTTGGTATAAGCATGTTACGTTTGCTTGTTTGGCGCATGCTTTGCTTACGGTTCTTTCTAGTAAGTCTTTGGGTGCAAAAGCAATTCAACAGTATAAACCGTCTTCTTGTAGTTTGTCTGTGTTTAAAAAAAAGCGCGGTTTGCACGGTTGAATAAGGGTGATATACGTATTCTTTTGGGTTTTTGCACACGTTTTACTCAAACGTTGCAAACTATCAAGCATTGGATACGCTGGCGACGAGCCCATCAAATCACTGCAATGTGGCACCACTGGAACAAAACACACATACAACTGTAATACTAAGGAACAAGGAACTGTGTGTTACATTATTTTTATGCCGCGGTTCTTAAGTAAAATATCAATCATGATAAATTTTAGAATTCTATTTTTATGGCGGGCCTTGTATACTGCCTGTGATCTGCTGGTTCAGTCTCAGTTCTCTATAACTATAACAGGTATCGTTGAAACGGTGGGGGTGTTGTATTCTGGCTCGGCGGTGCCATATTGTATCGGTCTTTTAGGGTATCCCTCATTGTTGGTTCCTGTTTTGGGTAGTAATTGGTTAAGTTCCCGATAAATCTGATTGTGCGGGATATCGTCCATTTTATATTTCTATATGCTTGCACTAGTTACTTTTAAATATCTGTGCGGTGTGGTTTAGGTGCACAATAGGTGTAACAATGCCAAAGCAAGAAAAAGGAAAATCTCATTCAACACGGCCGGTAAGCAGGCGCCCCCCTAACTGGTGTAAATATCAGCCTGAAGAAGTTGAAGCCTTCATCATAAAACTCGCCAAAGAAGGTCATAGTACAAGTGTTATAGGTACCATTCTGCGTGATCAATACGCCATTCCGCTGGTTAAGCCCATTATCGGCAAAAGCATAAGTGATACTCTCAAAGCTGCAAACCTCGCGCCCGCTATGCCTGAAGACCTCACAAACCTTATTAAAAAAGCTCAGGGTCTCGCCGTTCACATGGACAAGAACAAAAAAGATCTCCACAATAAACGCAATATGCAGATCATCGAGGCTCGCATCCATAAACTTGGCCGCTATTACAAACGTGAAGGTATAGTCGATAAAAAATTCAAGTACGAAGCAAAAATCGCTTCCGTAACTTAAATTTTTCCTTCCAACAATCAGATTTTATTCTCTTTCTTGATACACCAGCTTTAAATCTAATAAGTCCTCACTCTTGAAGAAGTGACTTGCATGGCACAGCAACCTGAAAACATCCAAAAATTCTTAGCCCAAGCACAAGAAGCCGCAAAAGTCATCAAAGAAATTGCACAAAAAGACGGGTTCATCAGTTGTTTTAGCCACCTCGACGCTGACGGCATCGCTGCCGCAGGAATCGTGGGCAAGATGCTTCAGCGTATAGATGCACGTTTCCGTATCCGTGTTATGCAGTGGGTGGATGATAAAATTATTGCTGAAGTCACTGCCGACAAACCTCAGCTGGTTATCATGTCGGATTTTGGTAGTGGCTACCTTGATTTGCTCAATGAAAAAATTCCTAACAGCAAAATTGTCATATTGGATCATCACCAAATCGCCGGTAACTCTGCCAATCCTAACTTCATTATGCTAAACCCTCACGTCTATGGTATTGACGGCGCAACAGCCGTTAGTGGTTCTGGTGTGGCGTATTTTGTTGCTAACGCTATGGATCCAGCAAACGTGGACTTAGCTCCCATCGCTTTAGTGGGTGCTTTAGGCGACATGCAGGACAAGTACGAACAGCGGAATCTGCGGAGCCTAAACGAAATTATCGTTAATGATGCCGTCAATTCTGGCTTGCTCAAGGTTGAAAAAGATCTCACATTTTTCGGTAGAGAAACTCGTCCCATTCACCGGATGTTGGCAACTACCACAAATCCTTTCATCCCTGGGTTGAGCGGGCAGGAAACCGAAGCCCTCAACTTCGTAACCGATCTGGGTTTTCCGATCAAACAAGGTGATAAGCTTCGTTCACTCTGTGATTTAAACCCGCAGGAACGCAAAACATTGTGTTCGGCACTGGCGGATTATTTACTCTCTAAGGGTTTACATATGGAAGTTGATAATCTCATAGGGTGTATCTACATCCTGACCAAAGAAGAACCCAACACTGCGCTACGGGATGGACGAGAATTCTCGGTACTGCTTAATTCGACAGGTCGAATGGATCGCCCCAGTCTCGGCATAGCCATCTGTATGGGTGACCGCAAAGCGGCATTGGAAGAATCCAACAAAATCCTTGAAAACTATCGCAAAAATATCAACAAATACATCAGTTGGGTCCAAGAAAAGCCCGAACGTCTCCAAGAACTTCAAAATATCTATGTTATCTACGGCGAGAACGCTATAAACGAAAAAATTATCGGAACGGTCTCAAGCATTCTCGTCTCCACTTTAGTTAACAACTTAAAACCGCTTTTGGCATTTGCCAACATCGAAGCCGAGAAAGCGGCCAAATTCTCGGGCAGAACCACCGAAGCGGCGCTTATGAAAGGTGTCAATCTTGGTGATGTGATGCGGATAGCTTCAGAAGCTCATGGCGGTAAAGGTGGGGGACACAATATTGCGGCAGGCGCGCAGGTGCCGTTGGATAAAATCGAGACTTTCCTGAAAACTGCTGACGAGTTGGTGGGGAGGCAGCTAAACGGTGAGAAGCTTGGAAGCAACAATAACGCTTGAATATCCCGATAAAAAGACGGCGGAAGCAGTTGCCGAAGCAGTTTCACCCGATAACCTAAAAACCCCCGTTGGTTTACAGATTAAAACCGTCAGAGAAAACAACAAGGTCATAACAGAAATCCGATGTGAGCGCAAACTCAATACTTTTACTGCAACCATAGATGATCTGCTATTTTGCGTCTCCACGGCAGAGAGAGCCCTTAAGGCAATCGCGCCGATCTAAAAGTGTGGTCAACTGATTTTGCAATAGCATCGATGCTATCTTTGATACTGCGGCGACAATAACGATAGGCACGATTTGTTCAAGAGGTAGTTCTCACAATTAGTTGCTTTCTAAGTTGATGCATTATGATTTTACTTTTTTCTTAATGCCATTTAAGGTTTAATGTAGAGATAAATCGTATGTGATGGATAACCCAGTTGGGGGTTCTCGCAGAAATTTTCAATCTTCTCCGGATGCCACCCCATAATCTCATAATCATGTGACACAACCCGTGTCCCCCGTTTGAGGTCACGTTCCAGCTTGGGTTTGATTTTCTCGTTGGCGCTTGTTGTTAAATACAAGTACACTACATCAGCGGAGGTCAAGTTGACGTTGAACATGTCGTCGTTTATGATGGTTGCGCGGTTTTCCAGTCCATTTTCATGGATGTTGCTGAGTGTCTTTTTTGCCAGATCTTCGCGGAGTTCGATGCCGATGCTACGGGCGCCAAAAGTTTTTGCCGCCATGATGATGGTTCTTCCATCTCCTGAACCCATGTCAAAGAGGATTTCTCCGGATTTCAAATCCGCCAGCTTAAGCATGTATTCTACAACACTACTTGGGCTTGGAACAAACGGAGCAATAAACATCCTACTCCTCCTTAACGGCTAAAATATGGTTTGTTATGCTACATACGCTTCTTTTTTGTTTTGTTGTGGTCTTCGTGCTTCTCCACATTTAGCACAGCTCTGGGCACATAAGTCAATGTATTTTTCTTCGTCTCCCAAACCAACTGCGGTAGCGGCTTTAGCGCATAACTCACTGGGTTCACTGCATCCTTCTTCACGGCATAATCCAGAAATGTATTGGCAGATGTCCTCGACGTCTTTGAGTTCTAAGACAGCTCTTTGAGTGCGTACAAGCAGGCAGAGTTCCCGTGCCATAATGCAGGTTTTCATGAATTTAACGCGCTCTAAAACTTCTTCGCGTAGTCTCTTTCGGCTTATCTCCACATTTAGGTCTCCTATAGTACTACAAGCGCAAACAACCAGAAGTAGACGATTCTACACTTAAAAAGGTGATGTTATGCAACTCAGTAGTTGCAAAAGAGCTAAATAAGTTTAAGATAATTTTTCAAAGACCACGATGCTGACAATCGCTGAACACAAAAAAAAGATACTGCTCACGGTAATCCTCGTAGCCTTGGCGCTAAATGCCTACACTTTCAGCCTCGGATACTCTGCTGCTTCGCAACCTATCTTGGAGGAGTATGCAAACGACTTTTCTGCCTACTACATCGGAGCATGGCGTCTCTTTCATAACCCTGCCCAAATCTATGCTCCAGGCAACTATTTGCCCGGCGACTACGTGATTGAGCCTACGCCTCAAATCTTTAAGTACACGCCATCCTTTTTGGTATTCTTTTCGCCTCTTCTGGCTCTGAGCTATCAGGATGCTCTTAATCTCTTTAACATAGTGCAGTTTCTCTCAGTTTTTGCGTCAGCCTTTTTTGTTTACAAACTAGTCAAAGATAAAAATCTGCTTTTAGGTTGTATCGCCGTCATAGCAGTTCTGTTGGTTCCCACAGCCCTAAGTCTTGACGCTCGGATTATTTTCCAAGGTTACTATTGGGGTTATTCCATGGGAAATGCCCACATAATCCAGGCATCGTTGATTGTGGGTGCTCTATACTTTGCGTTCGCTAAGAAACCATGGGTTTGTGCGTTTCTGGTTGCAGTGTCCTCGTTTGATCCCCGTGTCACTTTGTTGGCTCTGCCCCTTTTGGTTTGGTACAGTAGGCAAACCCTGTGCAAATTTATCATAGGAAGCATAGGGTTCATCGTTGCCTTTAACGTGCCGTTTTTCTTCTACCAAAACATCGGCTTAACTTTTCTGCAGGAAGAAGTTAGGGGCAGTATTATCTCGCAGATGTATGCTTATGACTGGGTGCCGTTGCTCTCTGTTGCCGTATTAACCCTAATTGAAGTTGTCCATATCATTATCTCAAAAAAAGACCTTAAGTGTATCCTTAAACAGGCGTTTAGTCGCCTATTGATGTAGCTCACATCTTTATCTCAAAAAACTTTTTTATAGCTGAGAACCCCTAGAACCGTGTCGGCAAAACCCTTGCTATGTTGAGAACCATGTGTCGTCTCAACAAAGAGATGCTTCTTTATTCAAAATTAACAGGATGCGAAAGCTTATGCTCCCAGTTTGCTTCTTCTATTACGCAAAATTGAACCAGGTCAGCGCAACTTTAGGAAAAACCCACAACTTTTGAACTGTTACGCAATCAAGCCTTCGAGAAACGTCTGCTCAGCACTTTGCGCTCTGTTTCCAAAACCAGCTCATAGAACTCGTTTGTGAGTTTGGGTTCTTTCTCCAGAACTGCCAAAGCATCCGTTGCTGAAACCCGTCGTGCACTCAATATTGTTGTTGCTGTTTTGCCGTAGCGTTCGATGAGTTCAGCGGTTTTTTTAGCATGTATCTGCATTTTCTCCTCCGTCTTTGTGAGGTGTTCGCCTCTCTTCTCCACAAGCCCTATAACCTTTTCTTCCTCCACTTTCAGCATGCCCAAAGCGGAGGAGCCACAACGTGGGCATTTGGGTTTGTCTGGCAGGTCTTTTATGCGTATCATCTCCATGTAGTTCCAGCAGTGGGTACAGACAAAATTACCTGTTTCGTTTAGCAACCGTGCTCTAGCAGTCTCTATAAGTACCATACGCATCTGCTCTGGCGGAATCAAATCGCTTTTCATGCTGACCCGCTCAATGCCCACACGTGCCACAGGTGTTGCGTTGCCGCCAGTTTCAACTGGTTGCAACCTAACTTCGCCGTTGCTGAGGCGGTTAAGTACCATAACCAATCCATCAGCATCAATGTCTTTGCTGAAAACTTCCTTAAGACCCTCCTCATAGATAGGTGTGCCCTCAAAACTGGATATCAGTTTTTGGAGGCTGATATTGCTGAAATCCGCCCATTTCTTAAGCGCTCCAAAGCGGTGTGCGGCTTGGATAATACGGCGTTTGAATAAGCCGGTTTTCACCGTCGACGCCGTTAGAGTGTCGCGGATGGTTTGTTCGGGCATATCTTTGATTTCTTTTAGCACATCTATGAGGTGGTCTGTGGTCATGGTGCCCATAATCTGCACAAAGATGCGGTAAGGGTCATGTTGCACAACAATGCTGTGTCCCAGCTTGTCAGATAAGACCTGCCCTAATAACTGTGCCAACGCCCGGTTGGTGAGTGAGCCAAAGTTGGAGTGCACTATAATGAATTCGCGCCATTCTTCCACGACGATGCGTTGTGGCGTCGGAACGGGGAATCCGTTGTGTACCTGCTCCAAAGTTTCCGAGAGTGCATGTAGAATCGTTTCTGTGTCGGCAGGATAGAGTTCTGCAAGGGCTTGACTTATCTGCAAAGGTGTTGAACTCCGTTGGTGCTCTTTTTCGACGAAGCCTCGAATTTCTGCCAGTTCCTGTGCCACCTCATAGGGCACTGGGATTTCTTCACCTACCCAGCTTGGGATACTGCCTGCGTGGTCGTCGACTGGGTGCACATAGACTTTATCTTCAGAGGCGTGGATTATCTGCCATGGGCTGCCTCGGATGATGAACTTGGTTCCGGGTTTGCCGTATTCTGCCATGAATGCTTCGTCGAGAACGCCGATGGAAGATCCACTGGTCTGGTCGATGACAAGGAACTGTTTTTCCTCAGGGATCATTGATAAATTATCGAAGTAATACTCAAAAAGAGCTTTGGTGCGCTGGGGTCTAAGAACCACTTGGTCTTCTAGTGATGCCCAGGCGAGTTGTGGAAACCTAGTATGCATATATTTGATGATTTTCTCCACATCAGTTATATTTAAGTTCTGGAAAGGTGCGGCTTTTTTGGCAAAATCGAGTATCTCTTGGAAGGTTAAACGGTGGTTCTTAAGTAACAGCCCTGCGATTTGGTGCGTCAAGACATCGTAGGGCTTGTCGGGAATTGAGAGCCCCTCCAGCTGTTCTTGTAGTGCCCGGCGGGCAATAACCATCGCTTCGAGTGTGTCGTCGGAATCCATGCCTATGATTAAGCCATCGGAAAGGTTACCGTAGGTGTGTCCTGCTCTGCCGATGCGCTGGATAAGCCGGGCAACCTGTCTTGGACTCATATATTGGATAACAAAGTCGATGTGACCGACGTCTATGCCCAGTTCAAGGCTGCTGGTAGCGATTAAACCTTTGAGGTCACCGCGTTTGAGTCCGGCTTCAGCGGCGAGCCGTGATGTTTTTGCTAAAGAGCCATGATGAATAGAAATTGGAAAGTCTACATCCCAGACTTTGAAGCGGGAAGCCAAAACCTCACTAACCGAGCGCGTGTTGGTGAAGAGAAGTACTGATTTGCGTTTTTCCATGTAGTCTCGGATTATGCGCAGACGCGCTGCCACTTCGGGGTGAGTGAAAATCTTGCCTGCAAACCGCATATCCTCCTCGGTGGGTTTGGGATAAATTACCTGTAGTTTCACCATCTTGGCAACTGATACTCGCACGATTTCGACAGGACGCTGACTACCGACGAGGAACTCGGCAACTTTTTCGGGATTGCCCACTGTTGCGGATAAGCCGACTATTTGGAATTCTCTGCCGATTAAGCAACGGATGCGTTCCAGCGCCAACGAGAGCTGACTGCCCCGTTTGCTGTCTGCCAATTCATGCACCTCGTCGATAATCACCCATTTGAGGCTCTGCAGATGTTGCCGCAGAAGCCACCCTGAGAGTATAGCTTGTAGTGTTTCAGGGGTTATGATTAGAATGTCTGGAGGTGCTTGACTTTGGCGGGTGCGTTCTTTTTGTTCCGTGTCGCCATGACGGACTGCCAATTTGATGTCGAGGTTGTTGCACCACCACTGTAGCCGTTCCAATAAATCGCGGTTTAAAGCACGCAACGGTGTGATGTAGAGCACCTTTATCCCCGGCGTTTTAGGCTGTTGCAAAAGCATGCTAAGCACGGGAAGAAAGGTTGCTTCTGTTTTGCCGGTGGCAGTGGGAGAAATCAATAGGACGTTTTTGCCGTCGAGGATTTTTGGGATGGCTTTCTCTTGGGGTTCGGTGGGTTTAATGAATCCTCTCTGCTCCACTAATCTCCGTACGGGTTTGACCAGTATTTCAAAAGCATTCTCAAGTATTGTCTGCACTATAAAGTGAACCTCAGATTTATTAGAAGATTATTTTTAGTTTGTGCTATAAAAAATGTTGGGGTTAAATTCAGTGGAAGTTCTGGTTTTATTGGTGTTTTTCTGATGAACTTCAATCGGGTTTATGGTTACTTTAGACATATCTAATCTGTCGTTTCCATACAGTTGACATAAATGTGTCTAATCACAATGTTGTAAAATAAAATATCGATGTGAAAGCTATGGAAACTTTTTTATCCTATTCTGCGAAAAAGCATGGAAGCGATAATTACGGAGGAAATTTGTACATGGGTAAATGTCCAAAATGTGGAACAGAAATTTCCAAGCCAAAAAAGACGTGGAAAATGGCAGGCCGCCCAGATAAAGCTGGCAAACGTATGCAACTAGAAATTGGCCTCTATGAATGCTCCAAATGCGGTAACGTATTCCGCGAAGTATTAAGCAAGAGCAAAATTTAAACAAACAAACGGTTAAACATGCCTTTTGTGTTCTCTCTATTTTTCTTTTTATAACGATATGGTTTTAACATAATTTAACAAGACATCCCCTTCTTATGTGTGCGCGATAAATTGTTGCAAATATCCTGTTTGTCTAATCGCACCTATCACCGTTAAAGTTTGTCCAACGTTAAACCATAAACATATATATCCCACAATCTTCTTCAGAAGCGACGGGTACGCTTGTTGGCGTAGCCGATATTGAACCGTGGGGCACACGGGGTTAGCTTGATAAATATTCTGCCATAGGTAGAGTTCCCAAGAAACATCGTCTTCAAACGTTGCAAGGCGTTAAGCAGGGGTGTATGTCCCAACAAGCCGCCTGTTTATAAAAGCAGTACTCCGGTGAAAGTTAAACATTGATTGATTTAAACCGTCTCTTAAAAAACGAGCACTTCAAGCTTGTAGCCGCCATCGTCGTGATTGCTGGCTTGATGTTGGGTTTTTTCGTAGGTCTAAGCGTTGCATTGGGTACAGCTATTCCCCTCCGGGTGGTGGAAAGTGGCAGTATGTGCATCGAACCCTCTGGATGCAACGGCTGGAGCCACCCATTCGACCATACCCTCCACGTTGGTGACATTATCATCATCCAAGCCGTTAACCCCCAAGACCTCAATGTCAACTATCCAAACAGTGACATAATCGTTTACCAGAGGCCCACTAACCCAGCAGATACCCCAATAGTGCATCGTATAGTTGCAAGTTATAAAGAAAACGGCACACTCTACTTCCAAACTAAAGGCGATGGTAATGGGAAACATTGGCCGGCTCCCGTTGATTCTACAGAGTATGATTCACATACAATTTGGGTTAGCGGAGAAGGCGTGCCACAGGACTTAATTTTGGGCCGCGTTGTTATGCGTATTCCCTATCTCGGCTGGATTACCCTACTCATGCGGGGCACCTCTTGGGCGCTACCCTTGGTAATTGTGCTGATTGTGTTGCTTATCATCATTGAATTTGTCTTTCCTCTTATCAAAGCGAAAAACAAGAAAAAACCGATTGAACAGCAAAACTTCATGGCGCATGTTGAGCCATAGATGTATTTATAAAGTTAGCAATCGATAGTGGATATTTAGTTGGCCGTAGAGGAGAACTGGTTGTCGAAACTTAAAGCTTCAATAAGCATCGAAAATGTTGTTGCTTCTGCAACACTCAACCAAAAAGTGGATCTGAACTCGGTTGTTAAGGGTTACCCCGGTGTAGAATATCGCCCTGAGCAGTTCCCAGGCCTAGTTTTTCGCTTAAAACGCCCCAAAACTGCTACATTAATCTTCAACTCAGGTAAAATGGTGTGTACAGGCGCTAAATCCGAAAAAGAAGCAAAACGTGCTGTTATGAAAGTAATTAAAGAGCTCAAGAAGGGTGGAATAATTATCATCAGCAAACCGGAGTTGAAAATTCAAAATATCGTGGCCTCCGGTGGTTTGGGCGGAATGATCGATCTTGAGAAAGCCGCCTACACCTTAGGGCATGCGATGTATGAACCGGAGCAATTTCCCGGTTTAATCTACCGTATGAAGGATCCTAAAGTGGTGATTCTGCTTTTTGCCAGTGGCAAACTCGTTTGTACTGGCGCCAAGAAAGAATCAGATGTCTATGCTTCTGTGGATAAATTGCACTTATTGCTCGAAGAAACCAGCCTCATATTCTACGAATAAATTCCGGCTTCCGCTTTAACTGCCTCATGGCTTTTTGGGTGTCAAACCGGTAAGTAAGAATCATCCGTGAAGTAGCACCCGGTCGCCTAAAACCAAAACGCCTACCGTCGTTTCCAGTCATGGTATTTTATACCTTTACGCACATAGAAAAGTGCTTCTTGAGGTTATAAGCGACCTGCGATGTGGTCAAAGTTTTTAAGTCCAACAAAAACTCGTTTATATATTTGCTGTAGAAGCCGTAGATTTCTTGGTAGCCGTCGGGGAAGCTGGGACAACCCGGCGCTCAATGTAGTAGAGGCTTGCTTTGCCGCTGGAGAGTTTAAAGCCTCCAAATTTGATGGCACCAGTTTTGAAGGGATCTGTTATTCTGTTTTTTCTGTCAAAGGTTGCTTTTTCTGTTTTCACACGCCATTCTGTCTCTTTGAAACCTGATAGATCTTGTTCTGCTGGGGAATCAAACATGCGGTTCTACGTAAGTCCTTCTTTAGAAGTTCTGCAAATTGTTGTTGACTCTGCACTGATCCCGTATGATATGGTACCGCTAACTGCGGTTTAGTTAAACGTGCAATTTCAAACCCTGTTTCGGCGGTGGCGCCTGGTGCAATGCCGACAGTGCAGAAAACCACATCGAACTGCTCTTTTTTCCCCATTACCTCAAGCTCAGGGAAGGGAAGGCTGTCGGCTGTGTGGTAAACCTTGACTTGGTTTTCACTTGTTATGATATAAGTTACGGGAGTTTGGGCTGGATGGTTACTTTTTTCTGCTTTAACTGTGACTTCACCGATTTTAAATTCGGTGCCGGGTTTGGCTTCTTGGAGCTTATCATTTGGCAAGATATGCTGGAGTTTTTTGGTTGATGCTGAGTCGGCGATGACGTTGCAACCGGTTTGTTTTTGGATTTCAGCGATTAATGGAGGGTCGAGGTGATCGTAGTGTTCATGAGTGATTAGCAGAGCATCGAGAGTTTGGATGTTTTTGGCTTTTATGTCCACGGGGTCAATTATGAGTGTCCTGCTGGGGGTTTTAAGAAGAATACCTGCATATTGATTGAACCAGACAAAAAAAATGTTATTTGGTTCGGGCGTACTTTGGATTGACATCTTATTCCTCAATAGTAGTATGCAAAACAGGGTTTAAAAGAAGTTACGCAAAATTCTGTGTCACTCTAACGGTGGCTTTGGCGAAGGTACTGCGTTTTTTAGAGGATTTAACGCAGAGGTCTACACAAGAGATATCATATTAACATCTGAAGATGAAAAAATCCTAACAAAAGGCGCCTAACATTTTGTCCCAAAACCGTTGTAGTCTTTTAGTTCTAGCCCAAACTTTTCTGAGTTACGTAATATTACTCTGACTAAATTATAAATAAGTGTTGATTGTGCTTTATTCTGCAGGACATGGTCATGAACAAAAAATACATCGTTAAATTAACCAAAGATGAACGCACAATAATTTTAATAACTCTAACTGAAGAAAAAACATCCAAAACAGTCAGAAACCGCTGTAACATACTCCTGCTCGCAGATACCCAAACAGGAAAAGCCTCAACCCAAGAAGAAATCGCTGCCAAATACCAAATCTCAGACGTATGCGTCTACAAAACAATCAAAAACTATTGCCAACACGGGTTGCAATACGCTTTGCGCCGCAGAACACACAAAACCCCGCCCAGAAAAACTATAGTAAACGGCGAAGACGAAGCCAGAATAATCACCATAGCCTGCAGCAAACCCCCACCCGGCTACGCCCGATGGACCCTGCGGCTGCTCACAAAAAACATAATTGAGCTGCAAATCATGCCCGCCATAGGCCGCGAAACCGTACGAAAAACTTTAAAAAAACAAAATATAAACCTCACCTAAAAAACAATGATGCATACCGCCAAAATACAATAGCGCATTCGTAGCCTGTATGGAAGATGTCCTTGAAACCTATGTACTGCCTTATGATTCAGAGATTCCTTTGATTTGCATGGATGAGCCGCCCTGCTACTTCGTAGTGGATGCGAGAACCGATTGCCATGTCGGCTAATCATCCCAAGTTGGAGGATTATTCGTATAGGTGTGAGGGGTCGGGTAGTATTTTTTTGTTTGTTGAACCTCTTAGGGGCTGGAGGCATGTGGATGCTTTGCGGCATCGTACCAAGGTGGATTGGGCGCATCAAATTGAGCGGCTACTGTTAGAGTTTTATCCAAAGGCAAAGAAGGTGCGTCTTGTTATGGATAATTTAAATACTCATATGCTGGTTCTTTGTATGATGTTTTTTCGGCTGAGAAGGCCGTAGTTTGGATAGGTGTATTGCGATTCATTATACTCCTGAGCATGGTATAGCTGGCTTACTGTTGCTGAGTGTGAGTTAAGTACTTTGACTAGGCAGTGTTTGGATAGGCGATTCCAAATATTGAAGTCCTCAATACACAGTTGGCGGCTTGGGAAAAGATCGAAATAATGATGTCAAACAGGTGAATTGGCACTTTACCACAAAGCAAGCAAGAGGCAACCTAAAACATTTATACTATAACTTATAATGTGGTCAAAAACAATTTGGCTTAACTGGAAAAGTTGGGTCCTAATAATAAATGTGGCCGTATCGGAATGTTTAGGATGCGGGTTTTTATCGTATACAGCCAAATATTAGTCTGGCTGATGACAGATTATTCTATTGTAAAAATATTTTCTTGTTGCTGATTTGCGGTTAAACTAATTTGGTGGTGGAAGTTTAGCAGTCTTCCATTTGGTAGAGGTCCAGATCGATGTTGAGGGTTTTTTCTGGGCCGTTGTAGTCTTCTAAGTCATAGAGGTTGCTCGTTGCTTTTTCGAGGCGGCTCTTTTTTGTTGCCATTTTTACTTTAACCATCCTTACTTTTACTTTAGCCGCTTTGGGTTTGTGAGTTATGCCGGGTGAGGCAATAACTATTGGGGTCTCGATGATTGTTGGTGCAACTTCGATTTTTGCGTCGTCCGGGGTGATGTTGCATTTTAATTCGTCGAGGGTTTTAGTCAACGCCTTTGCGCCTCCAGACTTCTGCACTGATTAAATCGCGTATGGCTACTCGGATGGCTTCGGCCCGGTTGGGGTAAAATCTTTCGTCTACCAGCTGGTCCAAAGCTTTTATATATGTTTCAGGTAGATACAGAGTGATTAGTTTCAAGCGGGTTATCTCTCCCTGCGGCTTTTACAGATATACAACGTTATTTGGTACTTATACTTCTACATATTATGCTACAAATATGTTCATAACATGTTGGTTACAGTGCTTATAAACAAAAAATCGGGTATATATCAAATATCTGTCAATTTCAGACAAACAGACAACATGTTTTTATGCCCAGACATAGCAACTAACAAGAAAACAAATGCCTACGGTTTTCATAAAAAACTACGGTTGCTCCAGCAACACTGCCGATAGCGAAACACTCGCAGGATGCCTAAAACAAGCAGAGTACATACTTGCCGGTAGCGAAGCAGAAGCAGACCTCATAATATATAACACCTGCGCTGTCAAAGGACCCACAGAAAACCGCATAATCAACGACATAAAACAAGCTCCAAAAAACAAAAAAATAATCATCGCCGGATGCTTACCCAAAATCAGCTTCGAGCGGCTATCCCGAGAAGTTCGCTTTGATGGCGCCGTTGGTCCGGCAACCGGTGGAGAAATCGTCAGTATAGTCCAGCGGGTTTTAGAGGGGCAGAAAATAGTGGCTTTGGTACCGCTCAAAGAAAAACCATCCCTTACCCTGCCTAAGTTGCAAACAAACCCTGTTATCAGTATAGTTCCCATCAATTTTGGTTGTCTGGGAAGGTGTTCCTACTGTTGCGTTGTGCACGCTCGTGGTCACCTGCAAAGCTATAGCATAACAGAAATTACCCAGCGGATCCAAGCGGATTATGAACTGGGTTGCCGGGAATTTTGGGTAACCTCACAGGACACAGCCAGCTACGGCAGAGATATCAAAACGAACCTTGCCGAATTGCTCGGTGCCGCGGGAGATTTGAATGGAAATTTTCATATTCGTGTGGGCATGATGACCCCAAATCTGGTTACATCTATGCAGAAACAGTTGATCAGTGCTTTTGAGAATCAGCGGCTTTTCAAATTTCTACATCTACCTGTCCAGAGCGGCGATAACAAAGTTTTAGCCGGAATGTGTAGATTCTACACAACAGAAGACTTCCAAACAATCGTAGAAGCCTTCAGAGAAGCGTTCCCCGATTTAACCTTAGCAACAGATGTTATTGTGGGATTTCCCGGCGAAACCGCCGAAGCCTTCAATAACACCCTTGTCCTCCTAAAAAAAACCCAGCCCGACATCACCAATGTCTCAAAATTTTTTGCCAGGCCAAAAACTGTTGCTTGGAACATGCGTGACGGGTTGGTGGATAAAGAAGAAATCAAACGCCGAAGTACCCTTGCCGCCGAATTAACCAAAAAAATCTCCGCAGAACGCAACAAAAACTGGGTCGGCTGGAGCGGCAAAGTGCTTGTGGATGAGCGCGGCAAAGTGGCGGATTCATGGATCAGCCGGAATTTCGCATACAAACCAATCGTCATCAAAAGTAGCGAGATGTTACTGGGTAAAACCCTGTGGGTTGAAGTAACCGAGGCTTCCACAACTTATCTTAAAGGTAAAATCATTAAATAAGCTACGAACGTGATAGATTGCATAATATCCTATTCAAGGTTTAACTGTATAAAATAAAATAGATAATTGTAAATAATTGCATTTTTCTCAAACTCCCTAAAGGTTGGGTCTTCATGGATAAAACTGGTCCACTAACAATTAGTGTAAACCCCTCTCGCTGTTCTAACAAATTGTGTTGCTAATGAGGGTAATTGAGATAGTCTCAAATGTGCACCTTAGTACAAATTATCTCCATGATATCGACGTATGTGCTTGGCGTAAAATGAAAGTTGCGGGAAACCTCACGTTGAGGGTTGCGATGAGGTTATGACTTTGTACACCGCGGTGGCGATTATTTGCGAGGCTGGTTCACTGCCCCAGTTGCCTGTTGTTTGTGTCGGGTGTATGCCATCAGGGAAATATTCAGGGTGGTCAATCAAGAGTGAATACACATCGATGACAGGCAGGTTGGTTTGGGTTGCGGATTGTTTGATACTGGGAATTATGGTATGCTCGAAATATTCGGGGCTTATACTTCCCGATAGGTTACTAAAAATCGGTGGTGGTAAAACCAACCAGATTTTTGGGTTGCTTGGAAGCCTCTGGAAAGTTTGTACTAGTGTTATGTAGTCGTCTACGAAAGTGCTGTTGTATTGGAAAAGGCTGGGCTGTGCATCGTTTGTTCCCAGCATGATAATTACGATGTTGGGGTCGAAGCCTAGGGCATTTTGGAATGTGGTTGTGTTCATGTAAGGTGTCTCAGAAGCCAGGGCGACTGTGGTGGAGCCGACACCGAAGTTGCGTAGCGTATAGTTGTCACCGAGTTTATTCATGAGATTGTATGTGTACTCGGTTGATTGTGTGAGGCTATCGCCGACACATGCAACTCGGATGGGAATTGGGTTGTTTTGCTCGTTTTGTTCGTTTTGCCCAATTAAGTAGACTATTATCCCTGATGATGCAAGCAGGAGAATCATACCAGTTGTTAATATGCCTAAAGTTTTTTTATTCAACGCGGAGCCTCACAACCCGTCGTTTTGTATTACATATTTTATGCGCATGTTTTAGATATAAATTTTTTCACAAAACAAGCATCAATCTGCAGGTGCATTATTAGTTAACTATTTTCTTTAAGCCGGGTATTTTTTTGAGTAAAAGAATTATGCCTAGTGAAATGAAGAGTGTGATGATTGTTAGTAGGGGGACTTCGATTATGGGGTTGAGTGTTTTGTGGTTGAGTATGAAGCCTAGGTAGCCTCG
>JAIRTW010000093.1 GCA_031254875.1 Candidatus Bathycorpusculum termitum | reverse complement strand
TTAAGAAAGCTTAAAGCTAGAACTCATGAAGAACTACAAACAGCTCTGCAACAAGCATTAAGCACGATAACTTTGAGCGATATCAAAAACTGGTTCACACACGACGGCTACAAGACAATATAAATTTAAGTTGCTATATTGTTCCAGTGAGGATTCCAGAATAGTGTTGTAGGCGGATCTTTTGTTTAACAGCTGTTCCGATGATGAGGCGATTTTACCAAAATTCCGTGCTCCTTGTGTTGAACGAAAATCACCCGAAACTTTTTGTTTCACCGCACACAAACGTTGTTGCTTCCATTTGCTATAATGAAGTAGACACATTAAATCAAACTTTCAAAGGAAACACTAAAATGCCCCACACGCACTTTTTATTACTTTACGGTTTAGAATAATTTATAATGATGGTGACATATGGCTGAAGCGTGGAAAAACCGGATCAGTATTGATTCAGAAATTTTAGCTGGCAAACCAATCGCTAAGGGAAAAGATTGTCAGTTGAATTTGTCCTAGAGTTGATAGCAAACGGCTGGACACACCCAAAAATCCTAAAAAATTATCCACAACTTAACCAGCAAGACATAGTTGCAGTTCTCAAATATGCCAGCACACAACTATCAGATAAAAAACAAAAAGGTAGACGGCTTGCGCCGTCTTTGTATGTTTTTGTTGATTTTTACTTGTTGGGTTCACGGTTGTATCTTTGTTGTCAATCCACTAATTCCATGCAATGTTGCTATGGTTTTAGACCGCCCGTACCGCCTAATCCATGGTATATTGCAAGCAGGTCGTCTTTCATGTCCCACCAACTGATTTGGTGGCCACATTTTCCGCATACAAGCGAGTCACCAACAGTGCTAAGAGTCCAGTCGCCATGACCAAGTGCTTTGCTTACGCTAACAGCCGTGAGCGGTTGGTTATTGCCGTAAAAGAACCATAACATGCCACCCTGTGTGCAGGTAGGTGCATCGTAGGTCATTGTTGGGTTAGATTTAGCAGCGTCTTTGCCGTGGGGGTAGAAAATGAACCCGTCTTTAAATATATCACCGACTTCGCCCACGCCAGTATATGACTCAGGAGAACCGTTAATCCAATGCACATAGTTCTTGTCAAAGAAGATATTGTCAACTGTAGACTCACCGTCGCGCCAGTTTATTTTGCCAGCCGCAGTTATCGTAAAGTATAAACCGTCAGCACCACCAGGATACTTGGCTTCCCAGAGCAACGCATACTCTGCAATTCCAGGGATTGTATACTTTGCCATCACTTCTCTGAATACATAATCGCCAGGCGCAAGACCTTTTGCTGTAACAACACCGTTTGCATCGTTGGAGTAAGTGCCAATGTAGGTCTCTTTGTTGTTCCCAATTTTGTAGAGCTTAAACTCGAATTCACCCGCTGTAACAGCCCATAAATCTTCGCATTTTGTTTTGGTAAACGCAACATCAACGGTGGGGTTATCTTTTACCTTATTGTCAATCATTACGTTGTAAATTGGGACCAGCTGAGGCTGACAGTATAGAAAAACATCCGGACCCACATGATCCGCACCGTGATTTTCGCAAACCATGTAAACAACGTCAACTATCTTGCCCTTTCCGCTGTAACCCACGTTAGCAGCCTCTATAGTAGCTTTCACAGCAACTTTTTCATCAGAAGTCAGATTTGTTTGCTCAAAGAGAGGTGAATTTACATCAATAGCACCGAGTAATGCCCATATGACTGTCTGTGTAATAATTCGGTTTTTATCCAAATCGCCATAGGTATCTTCGATGTAATTGAGTGCGGCAATGAAATCAGCATAGGCTCTAGCGTCTTCAATCCATGCATCGGGCGTCTTGTATGAAAATGCCACCATATAACCTTTGCAAGCGGTGGCACCTGAGCCAGAAAATTGTTCGGAGCCAGCATGCGCACAATAAGACGGATATATTTGACCAGTTTCTGTATTATTAACCCCGATGAAAAAGATATCACCCGCATTGTTAAGTTTCGGATAGCCTAAAGTGCTTATCCTATAACCACCCTGACCGTAACCATTGACGATTGTGTAAAAGGCACCATAGTCAAATCTTGCAACTCGGCCATCAACACTAAGAAAGATCACCAATGGGGGAGCAGGACCAACAAAAATACTCTCAGCAATACTGCCCGGAACAAAACTTTCAACTACAATATACGTACCACTGAAAGTAGAGGAATCTCTGAATCGGGTAAGTGTATCAACAATATCTAAAACCCCATCAGCACCAAGAATAATCGGGCCCACTTTAGTTGTGTCATCATAATAGGGCGTTCCATCTACTATTCGTTTTATATTGTTGTTATCGTCAAATGTTGCCTCGTAGAGCGTAAAGACCATGCCAAGTTCATCTAGTCTGTGCGTTGGGTTTTCTGTAAGCCAGGTGGCTAAAATTTTGCCGTCTATAGTTTTTATTAGTTTAATTTCGGGCTCGGGGCGGTTTTGTTTCTGGTTGTTAAATGTAATAGTCTGAGTTGGTTTGTCATTGTATTTTACGGTGATTGTTTGGCTGTTCTTGCCGTCTTTTTCAATATATTCTGTAGGAACAGTTTCTGTTACGGTTATTTTTTTACCGTTAACTGCAGTGTTAAAGTCGATGATTTTAACGATGTTTTTACCGAGCTGGTAGTTGTTGTTGAATTTTAACTGTTTATTAAGCTTAGTAATGATGGCTTCATCTTTAACAAGGGTGCCTTCTTCGTCGTACCAGTTCTTTTTAATTTCAAATTCTGCATCTTTGTATTTGCCGTCAATGAAAACCATGTTGATGTTTTTCAGGTCGTCAGTTTTAGCTGAGACTTTGCCGTTGTTGCCGATTTCATTGTACTTGATCTGTTTCGCAATGCCATAAGCATACACGCCCTCAATCAACTGGCCAGCGTTTGGAGTGATTTTATAGCCCCAGTAATTGTTTGCGTTCTTGGCAGTGAGGATAAACTCGCCGTCAACAAACAGATCAAATACCCAGTCTGCAACCAGTAGTACCCCGTTGTCTTTTTGTTTGTCGTTCCAGTAGAAGTAGATGCCAGGGTAGTCAGCGCTGTGGGCGTTGGCTGGGATTTTGTCGCCTGAAGCGTCGGTTCGGGGGTTATCTGGGAGATCACTATCGGGACCCAGTGCAGGCGGAATAACTTTTGCTGCTACGTACTTGGTATCCCAAGCAGGGTTACCCGGTACTGGTGTCGTTGCCGCGTTTGTTGTAGGGGCGAATAATGCCGCAAAACAACCTGCAACAAGCGCGAGCACAATTATCATTGATAATATTTTTTTTGTGTTACTGTTCAATGATTTCACCTAACATGTTTAATTTGAATCTTGTCATAATTAGCGCGTCTCACGTTTCACGTATATTAGCTTTACTAACACAATATTGAAAAAAGATGTTGCAAATTGCATATAATCAGCAGTTTTGTTTTAACTCAACAATCCACATAGCACCCGGCATTTTTGCCTAATTTCAACCCATTATCAAATTCATTGAATAATTAGACTATTATTGGATAGAGACAGTTTAGTTTGATTCGGGCATCTTTTGTAATGAATTGCCAATTTGCTTTCACACATTTAGCATCACGTTGCACAGCCCACAGTTTAACCTCCTCTAAAAACCCTCCAAATCCACAAACGAACTGCCAAGCGCCATACGCCACATAACCCCAATCTCAATCTCAGCCATATCAACACCTTTATAGTAATCTCTCAGAAAGCGGCTTCAGCCGATAAGCGGCACTTTGGAAACTCATCAGACAAAGACAAAACGACAGCCAACAAAACGCACTATCAGCCATGCCCTGCTCCAAACGTTTACGCCAGGCATAGTCAACCCAAAATAATTTTGTCCCAAAGCCATGTCTGGGTATAGGCTTAAATGTTCATTCACTTAAGCTTAAGCAGGTTTGAGCGCATGGAGCTGGCGAAAAAACCCCTACAGTCTAAAGCGATTATAGCAGTTTTAATTGCGGGTTTAGCCGTGTTCATTCTCTACTTTTTATTCTTCATTGACCCCCGACAAGTCGTCGAAACCCTCGCCCAAACCAATCTCACAATTTACTCGGCCGCCTTTATCACATATATGCTCTATACAGTCTGCTCGGCAATGGTCTGGCGTAGCTTGCTGGGTAGTTTAGCGGTGAAAATCACCACAAGCAAAGCGTTTCTCTATACGTGGGTAGGATTATTTTTCGAAGCCATGGTTCCCCAGCTGGGTTTGTCGGCGGAGGTTTCAAAAACTTATCTCTTAACCAAAGACACCAAAACTGAAACAGGCAAAGTTGGAGCAGCAGCAGTTGGCCAAAAAATCTTGAGCATGACACTAACAGTTACAACATTGAGTGTAGGTTTAGGATTATTGCTCTTTAGATATGCACTAAAGGTTGAGATGGCTCTGTTGATAGGGGTGATTTTGGGACTCATGATTTTAGCCTTATCGTCCGTTTACTATGTTAGCTTTAGGCCATCGGCCACCAAAACGCTCCTGCGCTGGGCAGTCAAGGTGGCACGGGTTTTCCGCAAAAACTGGAACCCACAAAAGTTCCAAACCAAAGCCGAAGAAGTGCTCAACGGCTTCCACATAAACATCGCACAACTAAAAGCAAACCCCAAAGCATTGATAGCCCCAGCTGTTTATGGGATTACGGGGTTTATTTTGGAAGTTTCAGTTCTTTTCATAACATTTGCAGCACTAGGACAACCCGTACCAGTTGATGTGGTGCTGATTGTCTTCACATTAACAGGCACACTCCAAGTAGTCGGAGCCGCATTTATCATCCCCGAATTAGTCATGACCGTAACCCTCTCAGCCCTATCCATCGACCCCGCCGTGGCGTTTTCAGCCGCATTGCTATGTAGAGGGGTTAACTTATGGTTCCGCCTTGTTGTATCCTGCGGCGCTTTACAGTGGGCAGGAATCAAAATCATACATCAAGCAACATAAACCAAGAAGAGACAAACAGACCAAAGATATCTAAGCGCCGGGCGGCTTGTAGAGGTTAGTAGCTGTTTCTAGAAAGATTTTAAAGTGAACCTGCCTAATGAGTTATGCAGGAATTGCTATGCCTACAGCGTTTGTGTTGATAAATACCGAGATAGGCTCTGAAGCAGATGTTTTAGGAGAACTCAAGAAGGTTGAAGGCGTTGAGGAATCTTCAGCGGTGTATGGGGTTTATGACATTGTAGCCAGAGTTAGAGCTGATACGATGGATAAACTTAAAGAAATCGTCACTTGGCGTATCCGAAGGCTTGACAAAGTTCGCTCAACCCTCACCATGATAGTTGTAGAGGACAAACAATAAGTCCAATTCTTCCCTCTTTTCAGTTTGTTGTTGTTTGGTCTATTTGTTTAGGTTTTGTGAGTTGAATCTAACAGCGAGAGTTGTCGGGTTAACACGAAAATAATATTTAGGGGCGATATGAAGTTCCAGTTGCTCAACTGTGAAACCCACAAAAATTTTATTTCACCATGAGGTGTGTTTGTTGTTAACGGTTGTGATTGTGTGAATACAGTCACATAATTTTAAATTTTTTTGAGCGGCTAATTGAGTTCTATGCGTCATGTTGGTGAAAAATGAACTGTGCTACAGCGGGATCATGATGTAGCGAGTTTTTTGGTTGGCTGTAGAGGCTTGGAGACGCTGTTATTTGTGCCCGCTTAAACAATGAGCAGACCTTAATCAGCCATCTGTTAACGTTAAGGATATGGAGAAAAATTTATGACAACAGCTTATGTTCTTTTGAATACGGAAATTGGAGCGGAGAATCAGGTTCTTGAAGCACTAAAGGGCATCGATGGTATCGAGGAAGCGCATAACCTCTGGGGCGTATATGATATTATTGCGAATGTGAAAGCAGAAAACCTGGAGAAACTCAAACACATCATAACGAATCGTATCGAAAAAATCGGTCAAATCAATTCCAAGTTAACCATGATAATTACTGATCAAGATCAAGCCCCGTTTCAGAAACCTCTAACCTTCGAACCGGCTCTATGATTGAGCAGTAAACCAGTAGGGCCCTTTTTGGGCTAATATTTTTTACTTTCCAGGCTTAGTTTCTATTGGAGCATCCTCTTGACGATAGTGCCGATTATGCATATAGGTTTAGACGATACCGACTCAACCCAAGGCGGTTGCACCACCTACCTCGCCGCAGTTCTCATCGAAGAACTTCAAAAATTTAAGGTGGTTTTCATTGACTATCCGCTTCTGATTCGGCTCAATCCTAATGTGCCTTGGAAAACCCGTGGCAACGGTGCGCTCTGTCTAAGATTTGCCTATGCCTCCGAGTTTGAAGAAGAAATCAAAAAAACCGTTGCTTGGATCTGGGAGAAACATTCAGCAGTTGACCAAAAAGGAACCAACCCAGGTATCGTCTTTTTTAACAGCCCCACAATCCCTTTGGAGATAACAGCATTCTCCAAAAAAGCCCAAACCACTATTGTAACCCAAAAAGAAGCAGGGTCACTTATTAAAAAATTCGATGCCGACGCGCGGGGGCTCAACAATTGCCGGGGTATCATAGGGGCATTGGCGGCTGTTGGCGAAACCCTCCAAGGCGACTACACCTATGAGTTAATTGCTTACCGCATAAAAGAGAACTGGGGAACCAAACGCCGGGTGGATGAAGACTCGATTTTTGAGATGGATAAAGTCACAACACCCTATACCTTCAACAGCGTCGATATGGAGAAGGGCAGAGTCATCATCACTCCTCGAGGACCCGACCCTATTCTCTTTGGCATCAGAGGCGAGTCGCCCCAAATTGTGCAGAAAGCCTTTGGACTCATTAAGCCACTAGAACCCGTGGAGCGTTGGGTGATTTTTAGAAGTAACCAAGGCACAGATACCCACCTAAAACCCGCCGAAACCCTCGCCAAACTCCAGCCATACCACTCAGTCATCGCCAAGGGCACAATCGTCCAAACCCCCCGCATCATCCCCCGACGTCATGTCATCTTTTCCATTAGCGACGACACAGCAGAAGTAGACTGCGCCGCCTATGAACCGACAGGAAACCTGCGCAAAATCGCTTGGGAACTCACAGCAGGCGACACCGTTGAGGTCTATGGAGCGGTGCATAAAGCCACACCCACCCACCCACTAACGATTAATCTTGAAAAAATAAACATCCGCACCCTTCAAAGACAAACCAAAACTAAAAATCCCCTCTGCCTCAACTGTGGAAAACGGCTTAAATCCATGGGTAAAAATCAAGGGTTCCGTTGCGAGAAATGCAAAAACAGATTCCCGGATTTAAAAAAACAAGAAACCAACCAGCCACGAACACTCAAACCAGGACTATATATAACCGCGACACGGTCACAAAGACATGTAACTAAACCACTTAGACGCTATGGACTGGAAAAAAGCGCCAGTGACATCAAAATGGTAGATAACTGGAACTCTAAGAGTGAGCTTAGAGGGTAGACTTTTTCGCTATTTCACATTTAACCGCGTTATTTAAAAAAATTAAACCCAGACCAGTTAGAATTAGACCAACAACCAAAAAAACCGGCAAGTAAGAACCACCAAAATATTCATCCATAAGCAACCAGATGCTTCGGAATATAAGCACTGAAGCTATTATAACTATAACTTCACCGAGCAGTACCTTTATCAAACGCATAAACTAGCTATAAACGGTCGGGTATAAATTATTTAACCCTGCCGCTCAAAATTTTAGGGTAAAACAACTCTAAAACCGACCACGGCATTTTTATTCTATGCATGCTACCGGCAACACTAAAACTGATATCGAGAAACCACAGCACAAAAACGCCGGCTATATATCGGATTTAAGAGAGTGTTAAGTTAGGAATGACGCAATTTGGTCGGGGGTTCCGTTTACTCGGAAGCGAGCAAATAATGACATAGTGAGATCGACCATTTGTTTACACCGTGAAACTATGCAAGTCTTTCTACGAAAACGACCAAACCAGTGCCTCTGACGAAAATTATTCCGCTCAACACCATGAGT
>JAIRTW010000050.1 GCA_031254875.1 Candidatus Bathycorpusculum termitum | reverse complement strand
TATGGTGTCCCGAAATTATTTCGCCGTTTATATATGTTTTTTTCCATGTTTTTCACCATTCAAACAACTTTGCCGCTAAACCCAACCAAACCTCAGACCTCATTTTACGAATAAACGCTTGACTCAGCGTTTCCGCAATCCCAATTAAGCGAACCATGAAGCTTCACCTCATCATACCACCCAAAAAATCCCCCAAACACCCAAACCGCCCCCCATGACAAATACAGAAATCATGAAACTTTTCCAACTCACCATACGTCTGAGAATGATTCACCCCACACAAAATCTACCTAAACCCCTGACCACAAAAAAACCGCTCATACCCATGATCCGCATGACCTTTAGCATCACACTTATTAGCATAAAACTCCGACCCATAATCCGTAAGCACCGCCAAAACAGGATGATTCCAAGACACACACTCACCCATAGCCTGCTTTAGAACCAAAAGACCAAACTGCGGTCTTACTATCAAATTCACCAACCGCTAAAACCTTTCGTGACGCATCATCCAATATGTACAAAAATACCCGCCATCTGCAGTATAATGATAATCTGGTGAACTAAGGATAGACAATGTTTTCGTTCATACCATATCCAAGGTTTTCTACATTTCTGTTTTGATTCTTCTTGTTTAACATAACCCAATTCTAACAGAACCTTGTGAATCATATTATACGAAAGCTACAGTTTATGTTTGATGGCTATTTTTTCTCTAAATAGACTGCGCCACACCAGGTTTTTTCATATTGTTGTTTGATTAGGGTTTTGTATTCTTGGGGGATTGTTTTTTGGGTCTGCCTACGTTTTTTCCAATGGACGGTATTTCTTGGTTGTTGGGTATTGTTTGTGGATTTGTTGGAATCTTCTCTGGGAAATTCTAGGTGGCTGGCGTCCCATTTGCTTGTGGTGTCTCCAGCGTCATAGTGAAGTAAGCACCACTTCAATTTGCGCTCATCGGTTAACTTAACCATGCAGGCTATATAGCAAAACTAGCGAAATAATTTCGGGACACCACAGCAAAACCTTATCTTCCCAAAATTTTAAATATCAGGGCAACCGTAAGAAGAATTGCCGAGAGATGTATGACAACTAAGCAGACAAAACGGCGTACACGCGTTTCCATCATAGGCAAATATATAGGCTGGATAACAATCCGAGCAGTTGCCCTTATTGCATTATTTATTGTGTTGCAAACGGTTTATCATATTCGTGGTTTTGAGGTTCTCGGATCTGAAGACACACAACAGCTAGTTTACACCATCCTGCAGAACACTATGTTCTCTCTTGTTGTATGGTTCTTTTTGGCGTTCTCTAAAAAAATAATCGTACCCACCGCCATGCTCACAGTTACGCCTGCACTTGGAAAAATAGTTCGCGACCCAATTGCGGCTAAAAAATCCAATAAATCCATAACCCAATACTTAACCTACTTTGTCTACATCATCGCGATAGGGGCGCTTGTTTACATTTGGGCACACACGTCACTCGGATGGGTTACAGGCCTTCTTGGAAACGGTTTAGTTATAATGTTAACCTTCATTTTGGGTTTATTTTCCTCTAGCGTCTTGGGCAATATTTTGGGCTACGCCATTCTGGGCGGAACACATGAATTCAAAGTCGGCGATCGTGTACAAATCGGTGACATCCATGGTGATATAATTGATATTAGCTTCTTCTTTATCCACATAAGAACTATAAGAGATGAAATCATAGGCATTCCCAACTTGACGGTTATGAACCGAGAAATTCATAACTTTAGTGCCATGCGAGAAGTTGCACTCCACGTACAGGTAACCCTTGGGTATGATGTTGATAAGGATTATGCACAGAAAACTCTCATCGAAGCCGCCCGTAAAACCAACGGGGTTGTGTCTTCAGCTGATAAAGCGCCGTTTGTCTTATTGCGGGAACTTGGGTCATTCTCGATAACTTATGAACTCTACACGTACACCAACGAGCCTAATCGGCTTGCTCAAGTTAGAAGCGACCTCATCAGCAATATGCTCATAGAACTTAAGAAGGCAGGCATCGTCATCGCGACACCCACGCTTATCACCATACAGGGTGAAGAAAAAGCACTACCACACTCTATAACACAGTACATGGACAACATGAAATCCAATTAAACCGGCAAAAGACAAAAAAGCGCCAACCAGCACAACACATAGAACATAATTCGTAAATCCCAAGGTTTATCAGATCAGGACAATTTTACAGAGAGGGCAACCGTTTTTAACCAATAAAAATCCGCGGGTGATTGCGCAACCGTCGGATGGAGACCTCATCTTTTACAGATAAGCGTAAGTGACTCCTCAGTAAAATCAAGCACACTCTGCCCGTCAGCAGTTAAACGGTATATTTTCTTTGGACGATCACAAGCCATATCCCATTCGCTGTCTATGAAGCCTTTCTTTTCAAGTATACCCAGCAACGGATAGATAGTACTGGGCCCAAAATAAACGCCAAAATTTTTGCGAAGCTGAGTTATAATTTGATAACCATGCATAGACTCCGAACTAAGGAACTTTAGAATAATCACATCAAGCAGGCCTTTGGTGAGCTTTATGGAAACCTCTTTTTGAGTACTTGCTTTGAACATACATCCTCCCCTTTCTTTGAGTTTCTGCTCAACAGCTATACGCTACACACATCGATATAAATCTTGTCAAGTTACGGCAAAATTGCCACATAAAAAGAGCATTTCTCCACCAAAGCAAAAATGACCAAAACACAACCCAACACACATAAATTATCACATTATAAAAAACTCTCCTAAACTTCAAAAAAAACCCATAAACAACTTTTTCAACCATAAATTGCTTTTTTTAGACATTATGCAACCAATGGCAACAAATAAAGAGAAGATGTCAATTAATGACAGTTAAACTGAAACAAACAGAATAGCAACTTAAAACACTAACCTGCCAATCAACAGAGCAACACCCAGTTGATTGCAGATATTATGAACGGCCTTCCAACCGGCTCTTTACCAAAATCACCATAAGTCGAGACACATACAGATAGAGCATAACAACCAGACCGTGAGTATAGCTACACGAACGTAAATCCTATCAACAGGTTAGCAGCTCCCAAGTTAGCCACTGCACCGATGAGTACAAACTTCTTGCGTATCGCACTCAAGCCATTTAAGATAAGGACAAGAATCGACAGATCCACAGATGCACATGATCTAGTCGGTAGATTCAACACGTCGGTAATCACCCTCAGACGCTGTTTTGGCTTTAGTAACGGCTAAATACAACAACAACCACATGCGTTGATATCTAGCGGGGTAACATAATGACGGATATGCCCGAGTTAATCGCAGAATTAGTCGAAGCATCCAAAAGGCATGAGCAGTATCGCGATCGGGAATGTATAAACATGATAGCCAGCGAAGGCATCAAATCCCCTGCTGTCTGCCAGATGCTTGACATGAGCCACGACCTCGCCACACGCTATGCAGAAGGCGAAAACGACCGGTCAGGGCATGTAAAGAAGCGTTTCTATCAAGGGCAGAAATACATGTCCAAAATTGAGAATCTCGCCTGCGATGCCATTAAAAATCTGTTCCATACAACATGGGCAGATATCCGTTTAATCTCAGGAACTCATGCCAACACAGCCACATTTAAAGGCTTATCATTGGCATCCAAAAACAACAAAATGGTTGTAACCCCCCTGAGTTGCGGCGCTCACATAAGCCATGACTATACTGGATTGGCAGGAAGTATACTTGGCATAGACAACATAAACCATGTCTACGACATAAACGAATTCAACATTGATCCCGAAAAATCCGCCTATGTTATCCGGGCGGCGAAACCCGGCATCGTCACCTTCGGCGGTAGCCTCTTTCTCTTCCCGCACCCCGTTAAGGAGCTTAAAGCAGTCTGTGACGAAGTAGGTGCATACGTTGCATACGACGCAGCCCACGTACTAGGCTTGATTGCAGGCGGACAATTCCAAGACCCACTCCGTGAAGGCGCAGATTTTATCACTGCATCCACACACAAAACTTTCCCGGGTCCACAGGGCGGGGTCATCATGGGCAACATAGACACACCTGCAAAAGAGAGAGCAACTCGCAAAATCCAGTATGCTGTGTTTCCACTTAGCGCCTCCAGCACACATCTGGGCAGACTCCCGGCTTTGGGCATCGCTTGTTTGGAAATGAAGCTTTTCGGTCAAGAATTAGCCGCTCAAATCGTCAAGAACGCGCAGACCGCAGGGCAGTATCTCTGCGAAAACGGCGTCAAAGTTGTCGCTGAGCATAAAGGCTTCACAAAAAGTCACCAAATAGCCTTGGACGTCAGCGGTTTCGGCGGCGGTAATAAAGTTGCACAGGATCTCGAAGATGTTAACATCATCCTCAACAAGAACCTGTTACCATACGATGACCAAAGTAGCAAAGAAAACCCCTCGGGCTTGCGTGTGGGTTTCCACGATGTCACCCGCCACGGTTTCCGTGAAGGTGAGGTAAAGTACCTCTGCGATCTCATGCTTGATGTCATTAAGGGTAAACGCAAACCCGAAGAAGTCAAGGCGGATGTTTTGGCTCTTAAAAAAGAGTTTTGCGGCGTCAAATATGGCTTCCAAACAGTGGAAGAAGCATTAAAGCACGTCCAAAAAGCTTAACCTCTCCGATGGACTTTTCTCTTTCTTTAAACAAACTTAATTAATGTACACTTAAATTTCAGCATTGAAAAGCCATGTCCTTGACGTTGGAACCTCTTGCAATATTGTTTTTTGGTGCCGCCATAGGTTTTGTACTTTTGTTTTTTCTGCTACCAAGATATGGCCCCCACTACACATCAAAGCTGATGTGCCCCAGTTGCCACAAATCGTTTAATTTTCATTGGATACCCGGCGCCACTATAGCTTCTTTGATTCAGCGCAATTATCGTGTCCTAAAATGTCCCTATTGTCACAAAAAATCCACCTTCGATGTAGCCGCAACCCGAGTGCGCACTGCAAGACCACCTAAAACCAGAGGCAACGCATAACACTACAATGCTCAAATGCAGGTTACCCAGCCTTCAAAAGGTTCAACTTCTTACAATGGGAGCCGAAGTTACAAAGACTCATATCCAATAATTCACCCCATCCACCTTAACACCTGACTCATCCACATTAACCACTATAGAAGCACGAATTTGAGCCGTTCTGCTTTGGTATTGGGGTGTGAGATCATCACTTATGCGGTTGGCGATTTTAAAAGCAGGCACCACAGACAGGGCGGGCTGTCTAAGGTGTCAGAGATGATACTTACTTGAAAGCTCTAAACTATGCTTGTGCGTATGGATTTTTCCTTTGCAGTCTATAGGCTGGATAAGTACGGGTTGCTGTATGGGCGCGTGTTAATATGTCTATTCTGTTTTGAGTTCTTTATTGTGTTATGTGAGTTGTTATACTTTTTGCATGTTTAGCATTGTTGCTGTTGGGTAGTTGTACAGATCATGGCGGATCAGATGGGGTGGCGGGGTGTTTTTTTAGGCAGGATTATGATGCAGGTTTTGTGTCCGATGTATTCTTTTGGGCAACCTATTTTGGCTCCGTTGCCTATGGGTGTAACTATGCCTTCAAGGTATCCGGTTATGTTGGTTACTGTGAGGGTTATTTGGGGTTTTAGTTTTTTGCTACCAGACATAAAACGTATAAACAATATTTATACATATAGTGGTTATGTAACCTAGCCTATTAAGAAAACCAAAGAGCTAACACATACGAGAACTTTATTATTTACATCAACAATGACATCTCAATCAAGTTAAAGGTGAATTGTCACATGAAGGTACTGATAAACGATGGCTTAGAGAAAGAAGGCTTAGCTGTTTTCCAGCAGGCAGGCATAGAAACCGATACTAAAAAACGGGATGTTGCCCAGTTGCTCTCAGAAATCGGTCAATTCGATGCATTGGTCGTGCGTAGCGCCACCAAAGTCACGCGAGAAATCATTGAAGCAGGCACAAAAGGTAAACTCAAAATCATCGGACGGGCAGGCGTAGGATATGACAACATCGACGCAATTGCCGCTTCAGAATATGGCGTGGTCGTCAAGATTGCACCTTACGGCAGTACCAACGCTGTAGCCGAATTAGCATTCGGTTTGATGCTGGCCCTTTCACGCAACATACCCCAAGCACATCACTCACTCAAGAATGGTGTTTGGATTAAAAAGAAACTAGAAGGTAGAGAATTGGCTTTCAAAACACTGGGATTACTAGGTTGTGGCAGAATCGGGCAGAAAGTCGCCCGCATCGCCAAGCTGGGCTTTGGTATGGAAGTCATCGGCTATGACCTAAAACCCTGCTTTGAAAGCGGCATTAAATTCCTGTCCAAAGAAGAAGTACTCCAGCAAGCTGACTATATCAGTATCCACACCGGCGGCAAAGATATCGTTATAGGCGCCAACGAGTTTGCCCTCATGAAGTCCACTGCCTACATCATCAACACCAGCAGAGGTAATAACATCGACCAGCAGGCACTCTATATTGCACTCAGAGACAGCAAAATCGCGGGCTATGGCACAGACGTCTACAAAGAAGAACCCAAAGGCGAAGGTGACTCGTTTATAGACAAACTTAAAGAACTTGACAACGTCGTTTTAAGTAGCCACCTCGGCGCATCCACCGTTGAGGCACAACGGGAAACCTCCACTGAAATCGCCAAAGTTCTCTCCGGCTACTTGCGGGGCGGCGACTTTACCAACGCTGTCAATGCAGGTGAATCCATAGAAGTTGAAGAAAAACAGGTCTTCACACTCTTCATACACCACAAAGACGTCCCCGGAGTTTTCGCCAACATCGACAAAGTCCTCGCCGATAACAACATCAACATCCGTGCCAACTATAGCCGCCAAATCAACGCGGGATATGCCATCTCTGTTTATGTGCTACATCAGAAAGTGACACCTGAAATCATAACCGCCCTCAAAACCATCCCCAACATCTCCGACATCAAAATTTAACTAACCTGCCTTTTTTCAAGCAGGCATATTAACATCTATCTTCTTTTGTACTTTCTATGCGACTTGGTATATTGTTTTCAGGCGGTAAAGACTCGACCCTTGCCCTCCACATGGTAGCAGAAAAAAAAGCCGCCACCTGCCTGATCACCGTCACCTCCAAGAACAAGGAAAGTTTCATGTTCCACACCCCCAACATCAATGTGACCACACTGCAGGCACAGGCTTTGGGATTACCACTGGTTTCCATGCAAACAGAGGGCAAAAAAGAGGCGGAACTAGCCGATTTGGAATGCGCCATAGCTGAAGCAAAGAGCAGATTCGGCATCGAAGGTGTCGTCACAGGCGCAGTTGAATCGGTCTATCAGACATCCCGTGTCCAGCGCATCTGCAATAAACTCAATCTCGAACAGTTTAATCCCCTCTGGAAACACGACCAAAAAGGCCTCCTTGAAGCCCTCCTTGCAAAAAAATTTCAAGTCATCATCTCAGGTGTCTTTGCTTACCCTCTCAACGAGACATGGTTGGGCAAACAAATCAACACAGATATGATTGCACAGCTGGCAGAACTACAGTGCAGATATGGCGTCAGTCCCTCAGGGGAAGGCGGGGAAATCGAAACAACCGTTCTTGACGCCCCACTGTTTAAGCAAAAAATCGAAATTACAAATTCCGCAACGGAGTGGCAGGGAAGCTCCGGCGTTTATATCATAAAAACAGCCCGACTGGCACCCAAATGATACGTATAGACGACACTAATTGGAAGTTTAATTCACGTGCATATAATAGGTTTGTGAATCTATCTTGACGATGGTTAACCCATTGACTCCCTTCGCCCCCTCGTTTAAGGTATTTGCTAAATCTTCAGGTGTATCCAAGCCGTAAAACACAAGCAGAAACCATCTATGTGTATTGTTCCATCCCGAAGGCAGAAATCAAGACACTTTCCACCGCTTCGCTACGCTAAAAACGCTTTACTGTTAATTCAGATGGCACGAATAGCTGGTGAAAAAAGTTAAAAGCCCAAAAACCTATTCTTTTAATTGAGTTTTATAGGAGGATTTTGATTGGTAAACAAGTTATCAGTAGAGAAATTGAGAAATGTCTGTGATGCTAGTGTTATGCATTGTGAATCTACCCAAGATCTCAGGCCGCTCACAGAAATCATCGGGCAGGACCGCGCGGTGCGGGCACTCAAATTTGGGTTAGGTATCAAAGATCACGGCTTCAATGTATATGTGGCGGGTTATCCGGGAACCGGTAGAAAAACTGCGGTGAAGAACTTTGTGGAAGCCCAAGCCAAAGTGCAACCTGTACCCTCTGATTGGCTCTACGTCAACAATTTTAGCAACCAATATGAGCCTAAAGCGATTGAGTTACCGCAGGGCAAAGGTAAAGAATTTCGCGACGATATGAAAAATTTTATCGAAAACATCAAAAACGCCCTTCCCAAAGCCTTTGAAAGCGAAGACTACATAACCAAACGGGAAGCCACCCTGCGCGGAATCGAGAACAAACGCAAGCAACTAATCGACCAGTTAACCACCAAAGCCCAAAGTGAAGGTTTTGTAATTCAAACTACCCCCGTGGGTCTGCTCCTCATTCCAGTTCTCGACGGCAAACCGCTCAGTGAGGAGGAGATGCTGGCACTTCCGCAGGATATCAAAATAAAGCTCTCAGAGAAACGGGAGAAACTCGAAAAAGAATTCAGCTATACCATGCGACAGCTCATCGATATGGAACGCCAGATCCACAATACCCTCAAGAAGCTCAACAAGGAAGTGGCTCTCTACGCCATAGGCAACCAAGTACAGAGTATTCTTGAGAAGTATCAGACAGTATCTGAAGTCACAGCCTACCTTGAAACGGTTGAAAATGACATTTTAGATAACCTCCAGCAATTCACCCGAAGAAATAACGAACCCCAGCAACAAATGCCGCTTCCGATGCCTTGGATGCGTGAGGATCCCTATAAGAAATATGAAGTTAACGTTGTTATCGACAACTCGGAAACCAAAGGTGCCCCCGTCATCATGGAAACCAATCCCACCTACCACAACCTGCTGGGTAGAACCGAAAAAGAAGCACAATTCGGTTCTCTAACCACCGATTTCAGCATGATACGAGGCGGTAGCATCCATAAAGCCAACGGTGGCTACCTTATCGTCCCTGTTGAAGAACTGCTCCGTAGCCCGTTTAGTTACGACGGTTTAAAACGGAACCTCAAAGATGGACACATGATCATCGAGGAACCTGAAGAGCGCTATGGCTTTTTGAGCGTAAAAACAATCAAACCCCAGCCCATTCCCCTTACAGCAAAAATCATCCTCATCGGCGACCCTAATATCTATCAGATGATGTTCAGCCTAGACCCTGACTTTCGGGAACTCTTCAAAATTAAAGCGGAATTTGATACCACCATGCCTCGAACCGACGAAAGAGTCAAAGCGTACGCTACCTTTGTTTGTACCCTCTGCGACAGAGAACACCTAAAGCACCTCGACGGTAGCGGTTTAGCCAAGATCATCGAGTATAGCTCCCGTATCGTCGAAGACCAACAAAAACTCTCTACTCAATTCTCCCTCATAGCCGATGTCATTCGCGAATCCAACTTTTACGCTTCTGAGGATAAATCAGAAGTCATAACTGCAGAACACATCAAAAGAGCCGTTGAAGAAAAAATTTTCCGCAGTAAACTTGTTCAGGAAAAGATCCAGGAGATGATTAGCCGCGGCTTCTTCCTCATCGACACAACGGAGCAGAAAGTGGGGCAGGTCAACGGCTTATCAGTGATGAGTTTAGGCGACTTTTCTTTCGGTATACCCTCACGTGTTACCGCCAGTATCGGTTTGGGCCGTGAAGGCGTCGTGGACATCGAACGGGAAGCCAAAATGGGCGGACCCATCCATACTAAAGGTGTCCTGATTTTAAGTGGCTACATCAACGACAAATATGCCCGAGACAAGCCTCTTAGTCTTAGCGCCCGATTGGTATTTGAACAAAGTTATTCAGGCGTGGAAGGCGACAGCGCCTCGAGCACTGAACTCTACAGTATCCTGTCCTCGCTCAGCGGCATCCCAATCAAGCAGAACATAGCCGTCACAGGTTCGGTGAATCAGAAGGGCGAAGTGCAAGCTATCGGCGGCGTTAATGAGAAAATCGAGGGTTTCTATGAAGTTTGCAAAGCCAAAGGCTTGACTGGCGAGCATGCTGTGATGATTCCCGAGAGTAACGTGCAGAATCTGATGCTAAAAGAGGAAGTCGTAGATGCTGTAAAAGAGGGCAAATTCAACATCTATTCGGTTAAAACCGTTGATGAGGGCATCGAAGTATTAACAGGCAAAAAAGCGGGGCAACCACAACCAGACGGAACCTATGAGAAAGACACCATCAACTATCGGGTGGATAAAGCCTTGGGGGAGATGGCAGATAAACTCAAAGAGTACCTCGTTGCTGGTGAGGATAAAAACCGAAGATAAGGATTTCAGAGACCTTAAAAAGCTCTTGTTTCTTCCTATTTTTCGCAAACGTCACAAAAGTTAACCCTTTTTAGGCAACCAACATCAAACGAGACAGAAGCGCCAACAACGAGTACATACAAAGTTAATACCCTGAAAAATTGACATATTTGTTACAAATATCTTGTGTGCTCAAAATCAACAGAATCTATGACGTAATAATCACTGTTGCCCCTGATCTTCAGGCGTGTCAGCCTCTTCTTGAGACCCATCTATCTCCTGCATGGCCCGTTTCTCTTCCTCAGCTTCCCTATGCGCCCGCTCAATCGCATCTTCTTTGATGGCCCCGCCAAATATTTTTCGCAAATCTCGTTTCATCGTCGCCATATCCTGTGTTAGCCCAAAGTAATCGGCAAAGTAATCGGTGGTTTTAAGCACCAAAGAACGTCCGCTCCGCTCAGCTATAATTAAACCCATATCCTTTAGCAATTTTATGTGGCCGTAGGCGTGCTGTCCACGGATTTGGATGACTCTTTTTTGGGTTATGGGCTGACGGTAAGCAATATAGGACAACGTTTTGAGGGGCCCCGACGACAGCAAAGGGCGATTAACCAGTCGCTTAATCAGCGGCGTAAACTCGGCTTTGACCTGCAACACGTAGCGCTCGTCTTTGAGCGCCAATATCTCCATGGGACTGTTACGGGCCTTATACTGCTCCATAAGGGTCTGCGCATAGCTTATGACACGCTTCTTGCTACGGCTACCCACAGCTTGACACATCTCGTTTATATCCAGCGGACGTCCCGCAACATAGAGAGCGGCTTCAAGCAGATTTAGGGTCTGTATGCGGCGTTGCTCAGTGTCCAAAGAGGACTCAGTATTTTCAGGTAGTGACGTCTGTACTACCTTAGAGGTTTTATCAGACTCCGATGCAACAGACGTTTGAACATCTGAAGCAAACGTGTTAGATTGGTTTTCTTCAACGGGTTGGTTGTTCAGCTTTTCCAACGTTTAGTTTCCCCACAGCTATGTAGAGTTCTTCGGTTTCTTCATTCTGCCACAGACTGACTAAGCCATCCTGTGCAAGGAACAATAAATAAATAAACATTCTAAGCGCTTCGATACGGGTTGCACCTCTGGAGAGGGTGCTAAAATCGATGATACCCTGCCCGCCAGTACGCTCCACCAACAATGCATAGAGTTTGTCCACTTGCATTTCGAGTTCAGCGATAAACTTATCGAATTTTGGCAACAGGTCAGTAACAGCGGGCAGAACCGGATGCGACTCAATCACCGGACGCAGAGACAACAATTTTTCACCCTTTAAGACATCGTCTAAAACCTCAAGTAAATGCTGAATGGTGGTGGATGTGAGTTCATGGCGGAGGGGCAAGAACAGAGGCGGCGGAACGAAATCGGTGGGCACTCTGGGCGGCTGAGGCGGCGGCTCCTGCAACGTCAATAGCAGTTTGGATTTCATGAGGTAAATTAGTGCCGAAGAATCCAATGCGACACCTGAGGCCCGGAAATCCACCTTTTCAGGTCCAGTTTTCTCCATCTCTATGAGAAAGGTGCGCAACAAATAGGCTATGTTGACGTTCCAGGGTGTAAGCTTTTCGAGTTTGCTGATTTCGAATAGGATATTCCAAGGCGGACGCAAATAGAAGGGACGCCGAGTTACCGTGGATGTAGCTGATGCCATTACTGGGCAGGCACCTCCGCTGGGAACTTGGCGGTTACCACGTTTGAGATACCGTTACGTTCATAGACACCATAGACTTTCTGAGCTTTGTTAACCATTTCAGGACGCAGGCTAATAACTATAAACTGCGTTTTGCCGGCTTCTTCAAGCAGGGTTTCAGCGAGTTTGGTGGTGTGAAAAGCGTCTAAGTGGGCGTCTACTTCGTCAAGAATATAGAATGAGGCAGGCGAGAACTCTTTAAGCGAGAATATGAAAGCAACTGCAGAGATGGAGCGCTCGCCGCCACTGGCACCGCTGACGACAATAGCGGGTTTGTTGGGGAACTGGACAATCATCTCGATACCACCGGTGAAGGGGTCATCAGGGTTTTCTAGTCGCAGGGTAGCTTCGCCGCCACCTGTCATTTTGCTGAAGTAAACGGTCAAACTAGCGTTGATTTTATCAAACGCTGTCATGAAAACCTTGCGTTTTTTTGCTTCGATTTCATCCATGAACGCGACGATAGCTTGTTTTTCCCGCTCAAGTTCGTTTAGACGTACCGACAGCTCACGGTAACGGCTGATTTGGTCGGCGTAGTGCTGGGCTGCAAGCTGGTTGACGGCGCCGATGCGGTCCATTTCGAACTGCATCATACGAATGGTTGTTTCAGCGTCCTGTACCTGCCGCTCATTAACCTCCAAGGACTGCTCATACCCATACTGTTTGAGCTGGGCTTGAAGTTGCTGTAGACGCATCTGCGCAGTTTCCATGCTGAGCTGAAGCTGATTCCGCAACCGGTCTGCTTGGTCATACTCTACATCGAGCAGACGCAGTTCAGCGTCTATTGAGTCAATTTGAGAAGTAAACTTTTGGGATTCTTCCCGTGCTGAGAGCAACACTTTAGAGAGCTCCACACGGTTTTTTTCCAGTTCATCAACCTCTTTTTTGGCTACGTCACGTTCAGCGATAGCGTCAGTAACTTCTCTTTGTAGTTTTGCCTGTTGCTGATCCATTTTGGTTAGCTGGATTTTGGTGTTTTTGTAGCTGATACGCAGGACATGATCAAATTGGGATTGGTTTGTGTTGATTTCAGTCTGAAGGGAACCTATACGCTGGCGCAGAGTGTTGGCTTCTTCTCCGAATTTTTCACGCTGTACCTCTAGTTCCTTGATGTGTTCCACATCGGTTTTTAGTCTCAGAGCGGCGATTTCAGTGTGGATACGTTTGAGGCCGGCTTGGATGTTGCTACGCTCGTTACGGTAAACGGTCATACGACCTTTGAAGGCAGCCGCCTCACGTTCGAGTTTGCCACCGTATTTATCGATATGACGGATGTTGAATTGGGTGCGTTTGACACCACGGCGAATACGGATGATTTCTCGCTCCAAGGTGGCGATACCTTCGGCCAGACGGATCATATCTGTTTTGGCATGTTCAAGCTCTTCCTCGATATCTACAATATCGGTGCTCCGCTGGGTGAGATGGGTTTGAAGCGCCCTGACAGCTTCGTCGAGACTTTTGAGCGCATTCTCGCTTGGGATTATGGTGGAAAAATCTATGGGGGCACGATAGTAACCGCTTTCAAATGCACCGGGTTCGTAGAGATCACCGTTGATGGTGACTACACGAAAACCTTCGTTAGAGAGTGCAAACGCTGTTTTATCATTAGTAGCAACCACAGTGTCTCCGAACACATAGTTCACGGCAAAGTCAAAGTTACCTGAATACTTCATGAAACCACTCAAGGGACCCATGATACCGTCGCGTTTGGGCGCCGGCTTATTCTTGGGGTTTATTGCACCCTGCATGGGAATGATTTTGATTCTGCCCAGCTTCATACGCCGAAGCGTTTCAGTACAGGTGAAAGCTGTATCGATATCTTTGACGATAAGGGCATCCATCCATCCTGTTGCAGCGGCGTCGATGGCTTTTTTATAGCTTTTGTCGATTTTAACGAGCTCACGGAGTCTGCCGTGGATGCCGTTGATGGCGCCGACTTTACCCATTTCCTCGATACTACGTAATGCTTTTTCTTCGGCGGCGATGGTTGCGGCGAGGTTCCGCTGGGTGGCAAATTCGATAACTGCATCTTTGGCTGAGCTGGCGATTTTTTCTGCTTCGAGGATTTCTTTTGATACCGTATCTCTTTGGAGGTTTTTACGTTCGATAGTGTTTTCTAGGTTTCTAAGTTGAGCTTTCTGGTCCCTCTGCACCTGCTCAAGTTCCGCCAGTGATTTCTCGATTTCAGCTTGACTTTGGATAAATTTTTCTTTTCGAGCGGTTAGATTTTTTATTCTACCCACACAAAGCCGCAGAGCTGTCTTGTCCTGTTTGTATTCAGAACGCAGAAACGCCAAACGCTTCACGTAACCCTCGATTTCGCCGTTAAATTTATGGATCTGCTGATTATTGCCATCTAAACCTGCCCAGAGTTGAGCGGTTTCCTTAGCCAGCGTTTCATGCTGTACCTGTTTTTCGGTGAGCTGAATTTTAAGTTTTTCAAGTTCACTACGGAACTGGCGGATTTTTAGGCGGTTTTCATGAATTTCCTTTTGTAGAGACTCATGCTGTGCAACATTATTTTCTCTCACCCGCTTGAAGCTGTCGAGGCTAGCTTGGCCTGAATTAATTTTGGAGTTAAGCTCGGTGAGTTTGGATTTTAATTCGCCGATTTTAATCTGTATCCGTAGCACTTCGCTACCGCCTTGTTCTAGGCCTTCTCCGCTGAGTTTACGCCATTCACCTTCAATCTCGTGGCGCCGGTTTCGCCGCAGGTCTCGTTGCTCTTTGAGTTTGTCGACACGGCTTTGCACCTTTTGTGTCTGCACCGTGTTTTCGGCGACTTTTTGGTTCTGCTGGGTTATGTCGCTGGAGATTCTTACGGCTTGGAATTTGCGGGTTTCCGTTTGGATAAAGTTGTAGCGCAACAACTGGTTGCGTTCGCGTTCAAGGTCGTCGAGGCGTTTTTGCACCTCGTCGATCCTGCCCATAGCGGTACGGATGGAAATGTCGGCAGCTCTTAGTTTCTCTTCTGCCTCGGTTTTTTCTGAATCGTATTGGGCGATACCGATAAGGTCTTCGATGATTTTACGTCGTTCGGGTGCAGTGAGGTCTGTTAGGCGGGTGATTGTGCCTTGCGGGATGATATTTTGGCTCATGCTGGATATGGCCGCCATCGAGAGAGTTTCAGTTATGTGTGTACGACTCATACGGCGTCCGTTTAGGCGATAAACGCTTTGCCCGTTACGGTATACCTCTCGTGAGATGGTGATGGTTGTTGTGTCTACGGGCATTAAGCCGTCGGTGTTGTCGAATTGAACTACTACCTTTGCCATTTTTGCTTTTTCTAGTCCGCCTTTTTCAGAGCCGTGAAAAATCAGTTTGGCGCTGTTTTCTGCGCGGAGCCGTTTGGTGCTGAGTTCACCCAGTGAGAAGAGCAACGCGTCCATGATGTTGGTTTTGCCGCTTCCGTTGGGCCCTGTTATGGCTGTAAAGCCTTTGTCAAGGTTGACCTTGATTGTTTGGGGCCCAAAAGACTTAAAGCCTTTTAATTCGATTTTTTTGATGTACGGCATTTAGTCCCTTTCCCTTCACTGAAGCTTGCTCTTTTTTAACATTCGTCAACATACGTATAAAAGCTTATGTTATCACGCGGGGGTTTAGATGTTTGCTGTGAATCTGTTGAAACTTGTGTTGAATTATCGGTCAGAATTCTGGTTTCAAGCCTGTTGTCTTTTGAGTTAAACACCTGTTTCCGGAAATTTTAATCTATGAAGGACTATTTATTAAAATTTTTAAAAAGCTTTCAATTATCGGACTAATTTGGAATGAATATTGTGAATTAGTGAATTATATCATCATTAAAATTTCTGATTTTTGCAGATTAAAATATTTTATCCTACAGAAGAAGCGATTATCATACAGGTTTCACGTATTTATGACGTTTTTACCTCTTTTAGTCAGTGTAGGTTAAATTTTTTCCGGGAATTCAGGTAAAAAAACAGCTTCGGTAATTGACAAATAGGTAAATGGCGCATCAACGGCAATTAAGGTATAGGAACAGAAAATTAATATGCGGCACCGGTACACTGCAGATAGAATAGAAGGTGTTTGAGTGAGTTTTGGAAACCTTAAAGTCTTTAACGGAATCCAAGAAGTTCTTATTTTAGCTCTGATGATGGTGACTATGTTAGTGATTTTTTATGTGGATATAGAGTTCACATACAAAGTATGCATCGCCGTATTTTCGGTTGTAGTTGTTTTCTTGTCAACTTTGGCGACAGCCATACTTAGACAACAGAAGGAACTTCGAGAACGGCAAGTTAAACAGATTTGATATTTTTACTTTCAGTTACCCCTCTCCTCTCGGGCACTGTCGTTTTGTGGATGCTTTAAAAAGGATCTCACGCCGATGTATTTCTGTAAATAAACGGAGATCAAAAAAGATGATGCAACACATAATGGTTGAATCCCAAGCTGCCCAGCAGAAACTGGCTTTTAACACGCCGGAAATCGATGATCTTTTTCCAGGATTCACCTTGGGTGAATTTGCGGTTATTCACGGTTCAGCCTCCGTTATCTCCATGACAGCACCGCTCTGCATCAGAGCACAGCTTTCAACTCAGCTGGGCGGATTAGGAAGCAATGTCATAGTTATTGATTGTGGAAACACATTTTCACAAGACAGCATCAGCCGATTAGCGCAAATTAACCACCTAAACCCAGTCACCGCGCGTAAACGCATTTTCAATTTTGTAGCGTTCACGGCTTACCAGTTAGCCTCACTTATAATGGACAAACTGGAAGAAAAAGTGAAAAGCTACAACGCAAAACTCGTAATCATATCCGATATAGCCGGCTTATTCTTGGACAATACAATCCCAAGAGAAGAAGTACAAAAGGTCTATGGACAAATCGTGGGTTACCTTGCGAGCTTCGCCAAGAAAAATCAAATCATAGTTGTCGTAACATATCCCATCCATAAATACAACAGAAGAAATGACGGCCTCAAAGAAATGACACTGAACAAAGCAAGTACAGTGCTATCCTACTATAAAACACCATATACTGCAGAATTAAACCTAGAAAAGCATCCGACATATATACTGGGTACTGCTGAGCCGCCGTCTGAGAATATGACACTGACAAGCTTTTTCTAACATGAAATGTTTGATTGTCCCGATATAAATTAGTCGATAAGTAAAAATAAAGGAAGTTTAGTAAAAGCTACGAGCTTCTTTGCGTTTCTCAGCTTCTTCGTAGAATCGGAGTACTTCGTCGATAATTTCAACGTTTGAGAGCAACATACGTCTGCAACAGTAACGTTTTAGTCCGAGGCTGTCAAGAACATCAATTACATTTTCGCCTGTTTTGATTCTACGTGTGAATTCGTCCCATCGGTCTCCAACCAACTTGCCGCAGGTGAAGCATCTTACTGGGATAATCACGTTTATTTTCTCTCCTTATCGGTAGCTTTTCTGTTCTTTGGAACGGGCACCTGCGCCGCCGAATTTTTTGGTTTCTTTGGCACGGCTGTCGCCTGCAATCATTGTACGATCGTATTCGCTAAAGACAGTGCGCAGATGAGTGCTCTTGGTCCATTTAAGCAGACCATTGGCTATGGCCATGCGAGCGGCTTCTGCCTGTCCCATGTAGCCGCCACCACTTGTTTTTACATCCATATCGAGCTGTTGCCAGACATCTCCGCCTGCCTGCAGGAGCGGCTCCATGATTTTGGCTTTGGCGATATCGGGTTCGTAAATTTCAACGGGGGTTAGGTTTATGCGGACTTTGCCGACGCCGGATTTTATGATGGCGCGGGCAACTGCAGTTTTTCGTTTTCCACTCACTACAAGGACTTTTTTAGTTGTTGGCATGATTATTCCATCCTGTTTCTCCATCCGATTTCGGTTGCGAGCTCACCAAGGGTGAAATGCGGCCCTTTTAAATCACTTGATTGAGCATCAGTGAAAGATATCATTTTTTGATCTCGGTACTCTGCTGGGACACCCATAAAAACTTTGACCCGTTTGTAAGCTACTTGGCCCTTAGGCTGTTTGAACGGCAACATACCGCGGACTGTTTTGCGCAGATAACGGTCGGGTCTGCGGTAATGGAAGGGCCCGCGCGCGGGGGCACCTACTTCTAGAAAGAGGTGCGCTTCGGCGACTTTACTTTTCTTCTTGCCGCTGAAAACTGCTTTTTCAGCGTTGAGAATAATAACTTCTTCGCCACTTAGGAGTAGCTTGGCGATTTTACTGCACATACGACCTACGATTTGGCCTTCAGCGTTCACTATAGTGACCTTGGGTGATTTTACGCGTTTAGCTATTGTTTGGGACATTTCTTTTTCACCGGATGATTTTTACTTTTGAGCCCTTGGGATTTCGCTCCAAAAGCTCCGAAATTGTAATATATGTGGATTTTGAGGTTGCCAGTTTGGCTTTTGTAGCAGTAGAAACTTCAAAGGAAGCAACAGTTATGGAGTGATTAAGTGTACCTGAAGCAAGAATCTTGCCTGGAACAACCACTACATCGGCTTCCTCTGTGTGTCTGTTGATATTGCTCAGGTTTACGGCGACACGACGGCTACGTGTTTTAGCCAAGTAATCTGCTATGTCAAGCCAGATTGGCGCTTCCTGTTCGCGGCTTGTTTTACGCAACACACTGATAAGTTCGATTAACTGGGGATTGGTTGTTTTGGTTTCTCTCATTGTTGTTCAGCCTTGATTTGTTCTTCAAACTCGTTTAGTTGTTTAGCTAAAAGTTTCGTCGCTTCCTGTAAGACACGTTCAGGAGAAAGCGTACCGGTAGATTCAATGTTCAGAACGAACTGGTTTTTTTCCCACTCAATTTTTAGTAGAGCAGGTTTCTGTGGGCAGGATTCGATACAGTCCAGGCACATCGTACAACTCAAGAGGTCTTTGACTTCCACCTTTTCATCCTTGATTGCAAAAACCCGTCTGGGACAGATATCGACACATTTTTGGCATCCCAGGCATTTTCCTTCTGGCACGGTGATTTTTGGGTAGTACTTGTAGGCGCACATGGACACAGGTTGCCATTTAGCATGGATTTTGCCTTTGCCGAGCCGCGCGTATGCTTCAAGTTTGAGTTTTTGGTTTTTAGCCAGTTTTACGATTGGAACCTTTTCAGATACTGGAAGAATCTCGGGGTTTTCAGAGACGATCTCACCGCTGTAAACAGTGCGCGCGGCGTCTTTGGCCTCTGCATCCAGGGTTAGAGTAACACGACATTTTTGGCATCCGAATTCACTTTGGCATTCACATTCTTCAGGAGTGTTGTAGGTGTCAAGATTAGTTCGGAGCGGTGTTAAACCGAGACGGTGCGCGATGATTTCATCTTGGAGAATAGAGCTGTTTTCTATCATAACGACTTCTTCGATTGCCATACAAGGAACCTCAGCGAGGGCTAAGCGGCGCAGAGCATTCATTAAGGGAACGTCCGCATCCTTAACGACTATACGGAAGTTAGTATCGTTTTTCTCCAAGACTTCTATCTTCACTTGCCCAACACTCCAATAAGGTTACGATAATTTTTATACGGTCAATAGGGATATTTTGATGCATTATTTGTATTTTTCCTTTAAATAGTGGAGATTAAAGAGTTTAAACTCTTCGTCCCCTTCTGCCACCGGGTCGACGTGTTCCATCGTGGGGAATCGGCGTAACTTCTTCAATGCGTTCAATACGGAAACCAAACCTTGCCAAGGCACGGATGGCTGCTTGCGCACCTGGCCCAGGGGTCCTTGGGCCGCTCCCACCGGGAGCACGAACCTTGATGTGGATAGCTGTGACGCCTTTGTCTCGTGCAATTTCTGCGGCACCTGTTGCAGCGCGCATAGCGGCATATGGTGAGGATTCCATACGATCAGCTTTGACAAACATACCGCCCGTAGTACGTGCGATAGTTTCTGCTCCAGATATGTCAGTTATGTGGATTAAGGTATTGTTGTAGGAGCTAAAGATGTGAACAATAGCCCATTTTTCGTTTCGTTTATTGTTTGCTATGTTACTCAAAATCTACCGCCTCCACGTCCACCTCTGCGTCCTCTCATAGGTTGCCGGATTTCACGCTGTTTAACAACAACCGTAAGACCAAGACGCAGGGGATGTTCCTGCTGCGCTACTGCACTTTCAGGCGAGTAGATGATTTTTGCTTCTTCCTCTTTAGGTACGATATAGCCGGGGATAGTTACTCGGCGGTTATCAATAGTTACATGCCCATGGGTAATAAGCTGACGGGCTTGGAAGATAGTACGTGCGAGCCCTTTGCGGAAAACTATGGTTTGCAGTCTGCGTTCCAAGATGTCTTCGATGGTCAAGTCGAGCACATTGTCAAGCACTGCAGTTTCCTGTAGAATACCCTTCTTTTTAAGCTGAGCGAGAAGCTCGTTTTCCATCTTTGCGCGCGCTTCAGCGGATTCGCTGATCAGCGAGCGGGCAATACCTCTGGCTTTTGATAGAGTAGTTTTATGCCTCCAGAGTTCATGCTTATTACGTAAACCATACTGCCCCAAGAGTTTAAGTTCTTCTTGAAGGACATCTTTACGCCAGCGGAAACGCGGCGTATCAAATTTCTTACGCTGTTTCTTTGGATCTCCCATTGCTTATTTGCCCCCGTCAGAAGAGCCCGGCTTCTGCATCAGAGTCTTCTTCTTAACACCTAACGCTTTGCCTGCTCTACCGGTGGTTTTGGTTCTTTGACCTCTGACTTTCAGGCTGTAAGCATGGCGGTATCCACGCCAAGACCTGATTTCTTTGGCGCCATCAATGTCAGTTTTAATTTTAAATGCCAATTCTGCTCCTAAAACATGCATATCTTTCCCGGTGTCGCTGTCTTTTCGGCGATTGTACATCCAGCCGGGGATACTGTATTTAACTGGATCCCGGATAACATCCTCGATTTTACCGATATCAGCGTCAGCTATTAAACCGACGCGAAGGTCAGGGTTTACGCCTGCCTTTCTGATGACTGCATTTGAGAGGCTGGAGCTGATGCCTTTGACATGTGCAACTGCGTAAGATACCTTAAGGGTACCCTGCACATCTGTGCCCATGATACGAACAATATAACGGTATTCCTGTGACATGCTGAATTTTCATCCGTTTTTTAGCTTGAAGCATATACGAAATGAGCCAGTGTTTATTTAAACCTTCCCCATGAGGAGGAACCCGACTCATTCACCACCTGATGAATCGGTGAGAAGGAGGAGAATCAAATGATTAGAGACTACAAACGCAGTCAAGTGACAGATGTCTGAGATAACCATTCATATAGCTAAAAACTACAATACTGTTAATTATAGCACTGTAACTTTTTATAGTCCAAGCTGGATGGCGTAATCAATCATTATCCCCTCCAAATCAACATCAAACGGAAAAAATTGCCACATACCGACAGCAGAAAACAAGCAAAGCATCAGTAGTTTTGGACTGACAAAAACTAATTGCTATAATCAAGAAATATCGACAGAAAGTTTAAACTAAAATTGACTAACACCATCTACAAATAATGGCGTAACTATTGAGCACAACAAACTTGGACTTTTTCGACGACGTCGATTATTTTTAGGATAGAATGAACCCAGCGCAGATAGGCATTCAGAGTGGCACGAAGTGCAATGGCATCTTCCGCTACAACCATCAAAGTGAGACAACGCCCTTCTTTTTTGAGTTTTACTGTTGAGCGGTATGTTGGAGATACCTCTGCTTCCGGTGCCAAAGCAACCAGTAAAGTGTCAAGCTGCTTTTCTGAATTGAAGTTTAAACAGATAGAAGCAACCGCACCCTTTGACATAGTATTCACTATCATTAAAGATAAATGTAATAAATAAAATAAATTGAAAAGGGGAAAGAAGGCTTACTCGGCGATTTCTGTTTCTTCTTCGATTGCCGGCTCGACTGATTCAGTTTCGACAACGGCAACCTCTTTGTGGACGGCTTCAACGTGTACGCCTTTTGCTGCACGCCTTGCAATTGCTCCGAGTTTCGTGTTAGGCATGTATGCTCCTCCTGCGAAGGTGAACTCGCATTTGCGGCATCGCCAGACGCCGACGCTTACGCGTTTAACGCGGACAAAGCCACATTGGGGGCATCTGTGGGGTTTCTTGAGATCTTTTATTACTTTAACGTATCGTTTTCGAACGGTGGAGCCGTAACGAGGACCTAAACCTCGGGTTGGACCTACTTTCTTTGTCTTAGGCAACTTTTTCACCAGTTAAGTTTTTTACGCAGTTCTGTGGCTTTATCCAGAGCAATCTTTGATGCTTCTAAAATCTGTTGCGGTGTAAAAAAGCTTGAGCCACCTTTCTGGATGGCACAGATGTTACCATCTTCGTTAATGGCAAAGGTTATGCGCGAGTCCATAACGGATTCTTCTTCCTGTTCAGGGTCAACGATGAGTTTGTTATTGATTTTGCCTATGGTGACTGTAACGGGGTGGCTTTTCATTGGCAATGGGGTGTAACCCTGTTTGATTTTGAGTTCACCATCTTTAATTTCATAGTTTGGTATCTTGGTGTTCATCAGTGCAGCCATAGCTGCGATCGCGGATGCATCAATGAGGTTGCCGTCATGGTTTAGAACATAGATATCAACGAATACGACAAAGACTTTCTTACCTGGTTCAATGCAGAGTTTTTCCGTATTGATAGCGCGAGATTCTCTTATACCGCGGTCAACGACACGGGCGAGTTCAATGCTGTTTTCATCAGGTGGTCCGGGCTCAAAGTCAGGATGTGCAAGCGGCACAAGTTCTGCGTTGACGGTCATGACACCATCGTTTGGGGTGTCTGGGAATGGTTCGCCAGTTTCGACTTTAACGCCGACAAGAACCTCGGTTTTGCCCAGAAAAACACGGGCTGAACCTTCGGCTTTTTCAATTATACCCTGTTCAATCTTGATTTCTCTGGTTTCGGTTAATCCGCGGTCGTCAAGACGTCTGCCTTTTTCGACCAGTTGTTCTATTTGTTTTAGTTTAACTTTAGTTACAAGTGAAGACATTATTCCTCAACCTCTTTAACAACCATGTATTTTGTTTTTAATGCTTCTTTCTGAATCTCGTAGATTTTTTTGCATCCTTCCATGGCCATGTTAACTGCTTTCTCGAATTCATCAGGCGACAAAATACCGTCCATCTGAAGCAATGTAACAGCGTTTAGATTGGGCATGTATGCAACTGGAACATCCGCGGAGCCCAATTTGTCTTCTGCATCATAGAGGTCAAGAACAACTGTGTCGTCAATTTTACCTGCGGCACATGCAACAACAAGGTCCTTCATGGGGACGCCCGCATCAGCGATTGCTAGAGCAGCAGCAGTGATACTTGCACATCGAGTTCCGCCGTCTGCCTGCAGAACCTCAATAAAGACATCCACACCTGTTCGTGGATAGAGTTCCAAAAACAGTGCGGGTTCAAGAGATTCTTTTATGACTTTAGATAACTCGACTTCACGGCGTGAAGGTGCAGGAGATTTGCGTTCCGGTACGCTAAAGGGCGCCATATGGTAGCGGCATCTTAGAACCATTCGATCTGCTTGTGCTAGATGTTTGGGATGCATTTCTCTTGGACCGAATGCAGCGGCTAAAATTTTGTTTTTGCCGTGTTCAATGTATGCTGAACCGTCTGCGTTTGGAAGTACGCCGACTTGAAGTTTAACTGAGCGAAGCTCATCCGCTTTTCTTCCATCTCCACGGATGCCTTTTTTGTCGATTAATTTATCGGATTTTTCATTCATTGTTGTGTTTCCTCCAAGTTAACTGGTTGTTTTTGTTCTTTTAATAACTGTGTGATGCGATCGGTTAAACCGCTGGTGTGAGATTCCTCTTCGATTTTACGGATAGCCATTATGGCGACCTCTTCATTTTCAGGGGTTTTGCCGGTGACTAGAATTACGCCGTTGAGACCGAGGATGATTTGGCAGTTGGTTTCCTGCTTAATCATAGATATCATGGAACCTTTACGGCCGATGATACGAGGAATCTTTGTTGGAGTCACCTGGAGGATTTGGCCGCGTGTAATTTTCCCCAATCCAGGTTCAGCAACTGTGAGCTGAGGGTCATGTGCACGGTCGTAGGATGCGATTTTGGCAACGATTAAGTCACCTGCATTGAGAACTGCGGATAATTCGTCGTTTTGAGGTTTAAAGGGTCTACTCAATACGTCTGAGGCACGCAAGAGTGCTGTGTAGGGCGCTTGAATATTTACGGTCCAGCCGTTGAAACCTACTTCGACGACTGTGCCGATGATGATGTCACCCGTTTTAGGCATATAAAAAGCTCTAAGTGCAACCACGTTGACCTTTTTGTTGTCGCTGTCCACGAGTCCAATCCTTGAGGCGTAAATTTTACCGTTTTCTACATACGAATTTTCACCAGGTAAATAGTCGCCTTCAGCGAGTAATTCTCCAGGTGTTACGAGTTGTTTTTTTTCAAAGAATGTTGGCATAAAATCACCTTTTCTTCATATTTATTATTTAGATTATTTTTGCTTCTCCACTTCCCTTGGTCGCGTCGCCTACTTTGGTTAGAAGCGAAGCGTATGAACCTGCAGGCAATTCTATCTCGCCATACCATGAACCGTCGCCGCGCCATTCTTCATGTTTTATAGTGCCCAATGTTTTGACGGTCCCGTATGCTCTAGCGGCGTATTGTGTGGGAATCTTAATGGCAACTTTGATCTGCTCGACTTTTAGCGGCAGAATCGGACGAAGAAGCCTTACGATGTCTTTAGCCTGCTCTTCAATGGATTTGTATGGGTCAATAGGATAACGGATTTGCTCCATAGCATTTTCGATGCGCAGGGGCGGATGGGGTAGATTGGTTTTTGGGTCAACTGCCTGTCGGGAAATGAAGTCAATTACTTGCCTACGCTTATCCTCGACCATCTTTCTTCTTTGGTCGGTTGTAAGCTGGAGGGTTCCTTTTTTTAGAATTTCATCTGCAATTTTGAGCGGATCCACCGTTTTGAACGCTTTGTTCATAGCATCTTCGGAGACTTTAGTACCCTTGTTCGCGTCGCTGAAAACTGTTTCAGCGGCTAAAACCTCCGTTATTGCGGAGATTTTACCGTTGCGGTATTCTAGTGCTTTGTTGGGTTTGACTAGGATCTCAAAGTGTTCGTTCTCTCTAGTTAAGCGTGCAACGGTGAACTTTTCGCTCATGTCATTGTCACTTACTTGAACCCAGCTCTTTGATGTAGTCTTCCACTGTGTTATCGTTTAGCATTTCCATTTTCTTTGTTGTTGCTGGGATGACTGCAATTTTGATTCTGGGCGGCAACTGCCGTACCTCAAGCGCTTTAATAAGGCATTTAACCGCCAGTTTTATGGTGCTGTCTAAGTTTAGGTCTTCTTTGTATTCTTCTTTCAGTATATTTATGACTGTGTCTCTTCCTGCGCCTAAGGCGGTGGCTTTAACTCCGCGGTATGTTCCACTTGGATGTGTTGCGAACACACGTGAACCGGTCTTGTCGACTCCGCCGAAAATCAACGAAACACCAAAAGGACGCACGCCTGCGTGCTGGGTGTACATCTGCTGGATATCACAGATACGTTTGGTTACGACTTCTATGTCGATGGGTTCGTCATAGGTTAGTTTGTTGCTCTGCGCGTAGATACGTGCTTGGTCGATTAGAACACGTGCGTCAGAGCTTAAACCGACGATGGCTGCTCCGATATGGTCGTCTACGCGGAAAATTTTCCATGAATACCCTGCCTCTTCGAGGATTTCTATGTTTTCCTCTGACCCCAGAACTACTCCATCTGAGGTTTGGATGCCCAAGATTGTGGCACCCCGGTTGACGAGTTCCATTGCGTATTCGACTTGGAAAAGCCTGCCATCAGGCGAGAAAACTGTTATTGCACGGTCATATGCTCCTGGTGCTGCAAATACAGACATAACGTATTAACCTCACTTTACTCTATTGACTTTTCACAGTCTCATATAATAACTATACTAAAAACCTTCCTATAAAAGGAAAACCCCCAAACTACCACGGGAACCCTAAAAAGACAATTTTAATCCCTAAAAAGCAGAGGGCTATTTATAAAAGATGATACCGGCCCGCTCTTTTTTTCAACACCATCCAACGAATAACTGCACAACGATTTAGAGTAGTTGGTTTGTCGATTGAGGCTGTTTTGGTGTTAAATAAATGGAGAACCCACTCAAAATGGAGGATATTTAGATTGCAGGTTTTATGCCTTCCATTGTTTTAGGGCAAGGATCAATTCCCGATGATTTTTAGCGTAGTCCGTTAGTGAACGCAACTCTAAAGTGGCCTCAATTGCCTGGCGCATTGCCTTTGCACCTGCCATGGTGCCTTCGGGGTGTCCATGAATACCGCCGCTTGCCTGCAACACCACATCGTTGCCAAACGTTTCGATCAGTTTTGGTACAAGCCGCGGGTGTAGTCCACCGCTGGCAACCGGTAGTATCGACTTGAGTCCACCGAGTTTACCTGTGCAGGCTTTGATATATTCCAGCACTTCCTGCTTGGTTTCGGACATTTTACCGATGACTGTACCAACGTGAAGCTGGTCAACACCGATGATACGTGCAATGGTTGAGATGGGTTTTATGGAGATACCGTCTAGGGGGTTTTTTGTGAAGGCAACGTGTCCGGCGCGGTGGGCATGGATAGCGAGTTTGAATTTTTGGCTACGAAGCGTCTGTAGTGAGGACCATCCGCAGGTCAAGATATCGACCATAACGTATTCTCCGCCCTGGGCCTCAACTGTTTTGGCACGCTTAAGCATGGTTTTGGTGTCAGCAGTGATATTGATCAGGTAAGCTTTACGCTCACCTGTTTGGGATTGGACTTTATCACGGGCTTCTAATGTTTTAGTGAGACGGTCAGGGAAGGGATTGAATTTTTGGCTACTGAGGTTTTCGGCATCTTTAACTATGTCGCAACCACCCAGCCATGCTTCATAGGCGATCTTGGCGTGATCAACAGGGTTTAAACCCAGTTTAGGTTTGATGATAGTACCGATAAGGGGGCGTTTTTGGATTTTGAGGAGTTTACGAACGCCGTCTACACCAAACTGTGGTCCCTCGAAACTTCCAAGGAGGGTTCTTGGGAATTCGATGTCAAGCAGACGAAGGTTTTTGAGCGATTTGAGCCCAAATACGTTGCCTGTGATGCTACTCAGAATGTTTGGCATGTAACCGTTTTCGAAGAGCTCAGCAGGATAGGCGATTTTTATGGTGCTACCTTTGATGCTGTAGACGTGAGCGGCTAGTTTCTTCACATAGGGCTTTTCGGTGGTGAGTTCTGTCCATGTGCCGATACTACTTTCTGCGGCAACACCTCCTGCGGCTTCCTCGAGACTGACACCTTCAGGATCCACATGGAAGGTACAGATTAAATCTGATGCTTTTGGCTTGTAGATTAAGTCGATAAAGTCAATGTACTTCAACGATTGTTCCTCGGGGCTAATTTAGCGGTGTATCCTTAAAATCTTTAACTACACCGCCCACCAATTAGTGTCTATAGCGATACCGAATGGATCTCTTGGTGGAACTCCTTCGCGACATGACGAAAAATATTATTGACTCCTGTAAGGCGTAAATCAGAAGCGTCATTAAAATTAACAGGCAACGAGGCCGGTTGTTTTAAGCAGAAAACCGAAGGAAAAGATTGCGCTAAACATTTACCGGAGAAAACAACACATAAGAAAACTTCGACAGATATAGTGGACTAGCTTAAGTTTTAGAACAGAGCTATGTGTTTAACATGGAATTTTATGGATTTTGTAATCCAAGTTTTAAACTAGTCCACTATAAATAGGGTTTTAGTAAGTTGAATAAGCGCGGTGGTAATGGCGTGGCCTGAGGGCGCCGCCGATTAAACCGCCAATCGCTGAAATTATACCTGCAAAGATCGCAAGTAGAATGGCAATTAATCCGACTGCTAAACCTGCCAAGCCACCGGCTAATGCACCAAGTGGACCACTTGTGAGCCCTTCGATGAGTGCCAAACCAAATACGGATAACATTCCAAGGATTATACCGCCGAATATGCCTGCTAAAAAGCCTGCAATAACTCCACGGCCTGCACCTCGAGCGATTAAACCTGCAACGATACCGCCTGCAAAAGCACCTATTAAGGTACCTAGTCCTGGAATTAGAAAACCAAGAACTGTTGTTAGCAGAAATCCTGCAAATGCACCTAACCATATGCTAGCCAAAAGTATTCACCTCTCAAAACATACCAGAGCGAAGGTGCTGTTTAGGTTTTGTTGGTGTAGTTGTGCAACTACATTGGAATTTATCGGCTTATGAGTCCGCCGATGAAACCGCCTATAGCAGAAGCGATGACGCTGACCACGGCAACTATGATGCTTAATGCCGCTCCAGCGATACCACTGACCAATGCACCGGTGAATCCCCAGTCTGCGGGGGCATAGAGGATAAAGCCAACAAAAGCGAGAATAACTAAAATGATGGCACTACATATACCGGATAGGATTCCTGCGATGGCTCCGCTGATTATACCTCGTGCGATTAATCCGGCTACTATACCGCCTAAGAAGGCACCTAGAATGTGTCCGGCTCCGGGGAAAATTATACCTATAACAACTGTTATCAGAAATCCAGTGAATGCGCTAAGTCCGATGCTACCCAAAGTTTCCACGTCCAGTTACCCGTTGCTTAAACAAAAATAGGATAAAAAGATTGTTCTATCTTGAGTTAGATTACTGAATTTGGGTGAGAGCAACGTCCAGAGCCACTTGGTGAATTCCTTGAGGTTTTTTGTTTGGAGGGGATTTCTCCTGGTCAGTGATTTGGATGACTAATCTTTCGCCGCTTAGCAGGGTTTCTTTTAAGCCGTCTATTCTTGTGACTTTGTAGCTACAGGATTCGCTGAAAGCCACGAGGTGGAAATTATCTATGAACAGAGTTTGTCCTGTTTGGAGGATGTGCGTATCGATAGCGTCGAATGTATTGATGAATAGGGGCCGTTGCCGGTGGCTTATCATGAATAAGCCTTGTCCGAAGAGTCCCTTAGTGAAACCCGCCCATTTGACAGATAAATTTATGCCCAGTATGGAGGCAAGGTATGCAGATTTTTGTATAATATAGCCGGTCCGGTGTTATTTCGAGTTGTTTGATGTCGCCCACAGGCGCCGGGACGAATGCGGTTTCTCTTGCACCTTCTGGGCGGTGTAGTTGTTTACCCAGAAGGATGGCCGCCATTATGTCTATCCCCCAGGCTTTCCAACAGGCTTTTTCACGTTTGTATGTGGATTTCAATGTTGGACGTCATGTAGGTTAAGGCGCCTGACTTTGCGGTTATGGTTTCGCCTTGGTTGAGGTTAACCACATGGCGTATGCAGGTTTGTATTTTATTTCGAACTTCATGCGCACTCTTCTTGGGTGTTTATCAGTTAGTTACCTAATAAAACGTGGATGCAAACTCGTAAGAACACGTCAAATCTATCCTTAATTTAGATAGGTAACTTCGAGTAGAGCTTAGGAGGGACCAGGATTTTTTGCTCTCGATAACCAGCCACATCGTTTAGTTTAGGGGTTTCTATGACCAGCTTATCTTGGCCTTTTGAGGTTGAATTTTCGAGTTGGATATGCGGTAATTATAAAAAGAGTGCAGACAAACCATCCATGTAAAACAGAAAAACAAGGCAGAAAGATTAGGCATGGCCGGTGCAGTCAAGACAATTCTAAAAAAGATTTATAGTCTTGCATTAATTTTTAATGCACTCATTAGTATAGCCACTGTCGCGGGCATTATCTATGGTTACTATCGAGCTTATCCCTACTGGCAACCCTACGCACCCTTTCTGCTTAACGGTAACCTGTTCTGGCTTGCGCTTGCCGCCGCAGCAATCAACATTTTCCACTGTGCCGCCATCGGACGAGTCCTTCACATCAGCAGGTTCCTCTTTCACCATTATGTCTATGGTATTTTTGTTATAGTTATCGCCTCTACTTATGTGGTTTTTTTTACGCCTGTTTCACTTCACGGTCTTTTTTTTGTGGATGACGTCTCAGTTGCGGTGACTGTGGGACGGGTATTTTTGCTGGGAGGCTTTGTGTTGCTATTGGATGATTTACCTGATGTTTCAAAGCGTGTGGAGACAAGTTTGAACTGGATAAAATGTAAAGCCTGTCGGGTAAAAATAGCGCTCCATGTATCTCAGTTTATAACGGGAATTTTCGCGTTTTACTGCAGTCTCGCCATTTTGTTCTCGACAATCCAAAATGGGGCGCGGGCACTGCCGAACTCTTTTGTCATCATCAGCCTCTTCATAACAGGTATAACATCATTTATGCTTGTAAAACGCCGGTCATGGCTCAATATTACGCCACCCGAGCCCAAGCCGCCTAAGCTTTTTGTTTAGTAATTTCTTTTCCGATGGCTTCAAGTTGCTCACGCGAGAACCGCCTGGGGCTACCCCGTGAGGTTATATAGCTGGGAAGCTGTTGCAACTTAAGAACTGGCACTGAGGGATTGGTGAGGTGAACCGATGCATGCCGATTGGTTAAAACCACGATACCTTCCACCCAAATCCCCATGGACCGCAGAACCGGTGAACTGCCGATTATGCGTTGTATTTTTTGAACATTACGTTTGACTTGGCGACTGGGGCTTGAGTTAAAGTTGCGTTTACCCTTCCGATGCCACTCATCACCACTAGAGGTTATGTTGCCGCTCCAGTTCTTGGTTTCTAACACGAATATGCCACCGGGCGTCAAGACCACGTGGTCTATATCTCCGCCGCCCTCACGTAAATACAGGTCATTTATGAGGTAGTAGTCGTCGCTTAGTGTGCTGTTAAGGTGCTGGGCAACTTGTTTTTCGCCTGCCCAGCCGCCGCTAAAGATGCGGTATTTGCGCAGGTAATAGCAGAAGGCAACTATAGGAACAAACAAAAAAACCAGTCCCACCCAAGCCAGCATGTCCCATTCAAAGCGAGAAATAGCCCTATACATAACTACAGAAAAGATTAGAAGGAAAACCAAAACGCAAAGGACCGCCTTGGCTAGATTTTTTCGGGTTTGGTTTTTGAGGTAGTTACTTGACGCTTTAATCTTGCGCATACGGTATAGGGATTGATTGGTGGATATATTACTGTATGGTAAAACTATGGATTTTTCTTTGTACTTACCCTCAGCAGTTTGAGATTTTTTTCTCTGAATTAATTTTCAGGTAAGTAAACAAGAAAGGTAGCCAAAAGTGTAAGCAAGAGAACCCAAAGCGAGCATTGATAGCAAATGGCTAAGCCCAAAATAAACAAATAGCCAACACGTAAAAAATAGTACCCCTAACCATGTAGTCGCCAACAAAATAGCAACAAAACGTCAAAACTATTGGAGCGTATAAATCAAGCCGGTACTTGGGACAGAGCACACGGGACATCAACCCCGGCGGATTAGCAAAAATGCTCATCATGGGAAAAATTAGGAAAATAGAAAAATTGTTTATCTGACTTGCCTATCTATCAGTGTTCCTTTGTTGTCGAAGAGTTTAATGATTAAGGCCATTTGTCCAACTGCGTGGGTTGCACAACTTAGGCAGGGGTCAAATGCACGGATGACTGCTTCGACACGGTTAAGCATGCCTTCTTGTAGTTGTTGAGCTTTTACGTATTTTTTGGCTACTTGTGTTATTGCCTTATTGTATGCTATGTTATTGTGTTCTGTTGCTATAATCATATTATTCCAAGTGATTCTGCCCTGATTGTCTACTTTGTAGTGGTGAATTAATGTTCCCCTTGGCGCTTCTGCTATGCCTACACCTTCATAATTGTTAACCATAGCCCTTGAAACTACATGTTCTGAGAGAATTTCCGGGTCTTCTAATAATTTTTTAGTGGTTTCAATGCAGAATAGTGTTTCAATTAATCTTGCATAATGATAATGAAATGTACTCTCTACTACACCACCATTTTTACCTAGTTTTTTAAATTCTCTAAATTCTTCATCAGCAAGAGGTGTACCGCAGTGTGAGGCAACATTTAATCGTGCTAATGGACCAACACGATATGCACCTTCTGGATAACCAGCCTTTTTAAAATATGGGAACTTCATAAATGTGTATGGCTCAACTGCTTCGCCTACATATTCTTGATACTTTAGAGGATCTGTACATTCAGCTACCATTCTTCCCTCGTTATCTATTATGCGTAATTTGCCATCGTAATGCTCTAAACCGCCCTCAGAGTTAACTAACCCCATATAGTATGAGGGAAAATTACCAAAATTCTCAACCTCATCATTAAAACTATTAAGCATCTGCTTAAACATTGACAGTGTATTCTTTGCAATCTCTAAAGCTTCGGGTAATTTACTCTGCAAATAATCCGCACGTTCACGCGACAAAGGCCATCTCACACCACCCGGTTGAACCCATTCACTTGAATGAACTCGTCTGCCTGCAACTTTTTCAACTATCTCTTGACCAAACCGACGAAGCTTAACCCCTTGAACAGCCAAATCTGGATAGGCATCTATTAAACCAAAAACGTTACGTTTCGCGGGATCTGAGTCAAATCCAAACAGTAAATCTGGCGAGGATAAATGGAAAAAGTTTAACGCATGAGACTGAATAATTTGGCCCATATGCATTAAACGTCTTAACATAACAGCGGTTTTCGGTGGTTTTACCCCTACGATGCCATCGCAGGCCTTAGTAGCGGCAAGTATATGACTCACCGGACAAATACCGCAGGATCTGCTCGTTATAGCCGGCATTTCATAATATGGTCGTCCTTCGGTAAATTTTTCAAACCCACGGAAATCCGTAACTTTAAACTTGGCCTCACGCACAGTATTATCTTGATTTAACAAAATATCTATCTGAGCATGCCCTTCAATTCGCGTAACTGGATTTATTACAATCTTTTTCTCAAATACTTTATCGTTACTGCTACTATTATTCTCATTATTGTTATCCATATTTTGCTTTGCCCTCCATATTTGGTGTCTTACCTGCCAACAATTCTGTTAATACATAATTTATCAAATCTGCTGACGGTGGACAACCGGGGATGTAGAAGTCAATTTTAACAATTTCATGCAACGGCTTTGTTTTTATAAGCAATTTAGGAACCATATTTGGCACTGTAGCCTGTAAATTTTCTGGTGACTTGTAAGCACGTTCTAGTACTACTTGGTCGCTATTTTCCCAAGAATTTCTCAGCGCTGTAACATTGCCCGTAACAGCGCAGTCACCTAACGAGATAAGCACATGTGTTTTACCTCGTATCTCCTTTAACAATTCTAGTTGCTCCACATTTGCCACTGAACCCTCAATAAGAGTTACCGCAATATTTTCAGGAAAGTCTTTAGCATCCACTAATGGACCATAAACTACCTGAATTTTCTTAGCTAAATCGACTATCCGCTCATCCTGATCCAAAAATGACATATGACAACCCGAACAGCCACTTAGCCACACAGTTGCAACACGTACCTTACTACCGCTATTATTTGATGTTGGGGTAATACTCATTTACGTTTTCGCCTCTCCGTTATAAATTCCGCTACATCACGATGCTTAGTCTGAGTAGCAGATTCGCCTTCAATATATATAGCTCCAACAGGGCAAACTTTGGCACATTTACGACAACCCGTGCAACTACACGAGTCACCCCATGATTCATCTAAGTCCATAATAACCTCTGTGTCTTTACTACGCTGCTTCAGATCTAACGTGTGAACACCTTCAATTTTATCACAAACACGAATACAACGAGTGCAAAGTATGCAACGATTCCTATCTATAACCAAAAAATCATGAGAAGAATCAATAGTCTCACGCGTAAAATGCCGCTCAAATGATACATGGTCCACACCTAACTGATTAGCTAAAGCTTGTAGTTCACAATGATCATTTGCAACACAAACCGCACACATATGAACACGCTCAGACATAAGTAATTGAACAGCCATTTTCCGATAATTCTTCAACCGCACCGAATTAGTAGTAACCTCCATACCCGGATTCACCTGTGTAGTACACGCCGTAAAAAGCTTAGGCGAACCCGTAACTTCCACTAAACACAAACGACAGCCGCCATAGGGGGTTAAACCTTCTAAATCGCAGAGAGTGGGAATTAATATGCCATTATCCTTAGCTGCTTTTAATATAGTTGTACCCTCGGGAACGGAAACCTGAACACCGTCAATTTTTAAAGACACCACAGAAATTTCGGTCATTCTTACTTCCCCCCACCGTTTTCATGTCTAAAACAAACCCCTGCTTTACATTTCTTATTAACAATATGTTCAAGATATTCTTCCCGGAAATACCTAAGAGTTGTTAGAATAGGATTAGGCGCTGTCTGCCCTAAACCACATAGACTAGCATTGATAATGTATTCACTTGCCTCCTCCAAAATATCAATATTATTTAATTCGCCCTCACCGGTTGTAATTTTATCAAAAATCTCTTTAACACGTGCAAGACCCGCTCTACACGGCGTACACTTACCACAGGACTCCTCTATACAAAAATCTGTAAAATAACGTGCAGTATCCACCATGCATGAATCCTCATTTAACACCACTATGCCACCGGAACCCATAATGGCGCCCACACTCTTTAACGAGTCATAATCAATCTGTGCCTCAAGAACACTCTCAGGCAAACACCCACCAGATGGACCTCCAACAAGAACCGCTTTAAACTTTTTACCATTCGGAATTCCACCGCCTATATCATAAATTATCTCACGCAAAGTAATACCCATAGGCACCTCGATTAAACCCGGATTATTAATCTCACCTGTCAAAGAGAAACACTTAGTACCCGTACAATTAGGCAAACCAAAACTTTTGAACCACGTTCCACCATTTAAAATGATAAACGGCGCATTAGCCAAAGATTCAACATTTTGAATTAACGTAGGATTATTCCACAACCCCTGATTCGCAGGATACGGCGGCCTAGGACGCGGTTGAGCCCTACGGCCCTCAACAGACATCAAAATGGCTGTTTCTTCTCCAGCAACAAACGCGCCCGCACCAAAACGCAACTCGAGATCAAATTTGTGCTGCGTTCCCAAAATGTTATCTCCTAATAAATTAATCTCCTTTGCTTGAGCAATAGCTTTCTGTAAAGCCTCAATAGCTAAAGGATACTCAGAGCGGATGTAAACATAACCCTTCTGCGCACCAATAGCATAACCAGCAATAATCATACCCTCTATAATCGCATGAGGATCAGCCTCTGCAAGCGTACGATTCGCAAAAACCCCTGGATCACCCTCATCAAGATTAGCAACAATATACTTCGGCGTATTACTCGCCCTTGCAACAAGACTCCACTTCTGCCCAACAGGAAAACCAGCGCCACCTCTACCACGCAAACCACTGCTAACAATTTCCTGTATTACACCCTGCGGAGTCATAATCAAAAGACATTTCGCTAAAGCAAAATAACCACCGGTTGAAATATAATCCTGAATTCTCGTAGGATCAATTTTACCAGCATTCCTAAGCACCAAACGTTGCTGCTTCCGGAAATAACTCTCATTAACATAAAGATACTTTTTAACAGGAACCCCTGAAACTATGTGACTCTGAACAATTTCACGAACATTCTCAGGCGTTACCGATTGATAAAGATACTCGCCAGGATCAACAAGCACTGCAGGACCAACAGAACAGGTACCCACACACCCAGTCCTAGCAACTTTACAAATATTCTCAACACCAAACTCTTTTACAGCATCCTCAAAAGCCTTAAGCACCTTAAACGCGCCAAACGGCACACAACCACTCGAACAGCAAACATTAATACGATACTTATAGGCTCTTTGAAACTCGTTTTCCTCTTCAGCTACCCTTTGTATATCATTCAGATTCATCTTTTACACCTTCAAGCACATTTCTAATTTTCTCAATTACCAACTCTTTAGTAGCTTTACCAATAACTTGATCATCTAAAACAACCACTGGCGCCATTGCGCATGCTCCAATACAGCGCGTACATAGAAGCGACAATTTGCCATCTGCTGTTGAGCCGCCTCTTTTAAGATTAAACTCTTTTTCTATAGCAACAACTATTTGTTCTACACCTTTTACATAGCAGGCTGTTCCTAGGCAGGCGGTGATTATGTGTTGTCCTGGTTTTCTCATTTTGAAGAAACTGTAAAATGTGGTTACGCCATAGACGTGGCTTGGTGGCAGGTTTAATGATCCTGCAATGTCCATGAGCAAGTTTCGGTCGAGATATCCGTAAATTCCTTGGGCGCTGTGGAGTATTTCTAAGAGAGCACTTTCTTGGTAGTTGTGATTTTTTAGAACTTTTTCAAGGCGTGTTCGTCGTATGTCATTTGTGGTCAAATAGAGGTTCTCCTCAAGATTGAGTTTAAAGAAGCTTATTGTAAGTTGGCTTTATGTGTTTCTGTTATTTGTGCTTTGCGTCTTGTACCAAAATAATTTCACTCCACAGTATGTTGGTTAAAGTCAAAAAATAAGAAAGCGCTCAAATGGTGTCTATAAAAGCATGCGGCAGATAAAGTAACGGTGAAATGGGCCACTAACCAGAAGCGTAGAGCACCCTGGATCCGATATGAGCGTAAACATTCTCGGTCTCTTGTACACATGGATTGGATCATTGTACAAATGACAAGTATATTTGTACTGCTTTACAATAATCATAGGTTTAGTTGGGTGTTTGGATGATTTTATTGTTTGGATGATTTTATTGTTTGGCATATTGTTGTCTTCAGGGGGTTTTGAATTTGTGGATGCTTAGGCGCCGGTTATGGCTTTTGTTAGGCGTTTGTGGCCTGAGGGGGCCGGGTAGCTACCAATCGGTTTGGATGGTCAATCATAATTCGTAATACGTATTATTAAGAGGTGAATTACTTTGGTACAAGACATCAGGTTTGAGACGGCAATTTTTATTACAGAGAGACCAAAAATGAATAAAGATTGAAGTGAGTAAAATGTTAAAACAAGAACCCTCTGTGATTGATAATAAAATGTTAGAAGCAGCAAATTTGTTAGGGTTAAAACCAGAGGAGGCGTTAGAAGCAGTCAAAATGTTAAAAGCTACCCAGATGTTAAAAGCGGCAAAAGTGGAGCTAAAACCGAAGATTGATCGGGTTAGAACGGCACAAAAGAAATATGCCAAATTTTCTCAATCTAAAGTGGACAAGATTTTTCATGCCGCCGCGATTGCTGCACTTGAGCAGAGCGTTTATCTTGCTGAGTGGGCAATTAAAGACACCAAGAGGGGTGTTGTAGAGCACAAAACGGCAAAGAATCGTTTAGCGGCTGAGTATATTTATAATTTATATAAAAATGCAAAAACTTGTGGCATTGTAGAGGATAATAAAACTTTTGGCATCTCATATGTAGCAGAACCTAAAGGCCTTATTGCCGCTGTCATCCCTACAACTAATCCAACCTCTACAGCGATATTTAAAGCCCTGCTTGCGCTTAAAACGCGTAATGGTATGATATTTAGCCCTCATCCAAGTGCGAAAGAGTCCACCATTGGAGCAGTAAAAATAGTGCTTGAAGCTGCGGTAAAAGCAGGAGCACCTGAGGAGATTCTGGACTGGATTGATAATCCAAGTGTTGAGCTTACCCAAGCGCTTATGAGGTGTTCAGATTTTATACTCGCAACAGGAGGTAATGCAATGGTAGATTCTGCATATACCAGTGGTACACCTGCTATTGGTGTGGGTCCGGGAAACACTCCAGCTATTATTGATGACAGTGTTATCACCGGTCTTGACGATAAAGCGGCTACACGCGTTATTCGTTCGGCTGTCAGTTCAATTATTGAGTCTAAAACATTTGATAACGGGATGATTTGTGCATCTGAACAATCTGTTATAGCTTTAGATAATGTGTATGATAAAATCAAGGAAGAGTTTATACAACAAGAATGTCATTTTTTAACCCCTGATGAAGCAAAAAAAGTTAGGGAATTCATGACAAAAGATGGAGCATTTTTAAACCCTGATGTAGTCGGGCGGTCAGCTGAAACAATCGCTGAATGGTCCGGGATAAAAGTCAAAGAAAACACGAAAATTCTCATAGCTGAAGTAGAGAGCACAGATTTTTCTAAAGAACCGTTCGCACGTGAAAAACTTTCGCCTGTGCTTGCCATGTATAGAGCAAATAATTTCGGAAAAGCACTTGACATAGCTGACAAAATGATTGAGGGCGGCGGTATGGGACATACATCTTCAATATACATAAATACGTCTACTAAACAAGCGAAAGCAAAAATGAAAAAGTTTGTAAACAGGATGAAAACTTGTCGAATCCTAGAGGGTACTCCTGCTACGCAAGGTGCAATAGGCGGTCTTCGCAACTTTCTCACACCTGCCTTCACGCTTCCCGGCGGTTCTTGGGGACGCGGTTCAGGTGATGAAAACGTAGGAATATACAATTTGATGAATATTAAACAAGTTGCCAAAAACCGGGAAAAAATAATGAAGATGTATTTAAGCACCGACTATAATCACAGATACGGTGTGCAGAAAAAATTTAAAGTAAAATATCGAACAGATCTTATTGCTAATCCAAAATTTTTGGAAGGAGCAATTAAATTAATAGAGAAAAGAAACAAAAATATACTTACCGAAGAAGAAACCGTTCGAATCCAAGAAATGATTTCTTTGGCAAAACAAGCGATCCACGAAAGAGGAAACTATAGGGAACCAGGAGAGAAATTTTTAAAAAGTGTAAATCAACTGATCGACACAAACACGAATAAAAAGCAAGACATACTTTAGTGGGGAAAGTGGATAGGTAGCCAACATACACCGATTTGGAGTATATATGTCAAAAAGGGAAAAAGAAGTATCGTGAAAGTACTGTATACTATTGTTTTATTTTAGCAAGTCCTCATTTTATTGTATTTTCTCAAAAAAAGCAATTGTTTCAGAAGGGGTAGTCACAGTTTTGGTTTGGTATCAGTGAAGAGAACTCTTTTGAGATGCTCTGGCTCTTGCTCGAACGCCTCAAAAGCCTCCATCTAGGCGGATCATAAACTGCACAAGCTTGATGTCCCCAGCGGTCAGTCCATACACCCACAACCTTAACAGCGAATTTAGCTGTCAACATATCTATTTTCTTTAGCTACTCCATCGTTATCTGCAGGTTCTTTGGATAAACGCATCACCCACTGCACCCTTCAATATCGCCGAAATCGCCGTAAATCGGGCATTTAAAACGGCATCATCGGAACCATGAGAAAAAAGCTAAACATAGCCAGAGGCTTTTGTTTAGCTTTTTTTGGAGTTTGAGAGATATTCATGGATGCTTTTTGCCGCGATTTTAGCGGTACCCATTGCGCTGATGACTGTGGCTTCGCCTGTTGCTATGTCGCCGCCGACGTAAACGCCTTCCAAACTGGTTTTAAATGATGCATCGTTGGCTATGATACCGCCTTGTTCTGTTTTGAGACCCGGGGTTGTGTATTGTATAATAGGGTTGGGGGTACGTCCGATGGCAACAATTACCGTATCCACGTCAATGATTGCTTGTGAGTTCTCGATTGGAACGACATGACGTCTTCCTGAGCCGTCTTCGTCACTGAGTCGCATCGAAATAGTCTCCATGGATTTGACGTTGCCTTCCTCATCACCGTTGAATTTGAGTGGCGCTGTTAGATACCTAAAGATGATACCTTCTTCGTCTGCATTCTCGAGTTCTTCTTGACGCGCAGGCATTTCGTTTCGGGTCCGCCGATAGATTATCGAGACTTCTTCAGCGCCTAAACGAAGTGCACAGCGCGCTGAATCCAAAGCTACGTTACCGCCGCCTATGACTGCGACTTTTTTGCCGACTTTAATAGGCGTTTTACTTTTGGGGAAGTCATAGCATTTCATGAGGTTAACGCGAATGAGAAATTCATTGGCACTATAGATACCGTTTAGGTTTTCACCAGGGATACAGAGAAATTTGGGTAACCCCGCACCGGTGCCGATAAAGACTGCTTGATAGCCTTTAGCGAACAATTCTTCTATGGTAAAGATTCTGCCGATTAGAGCATCAGGTCGAAATTCCACGCCAAGTTTTGTAATGATGTCGATTTCAGATTGAACGATACGCTTGGGCAGACGGAACTCGGGGATGCCATACACTAAAACCCCGCCGCCACAGTGAAGCGCCTCAAAGAGGGTGATTTGATAACCCAACTTGGCAAGGTCCGCTGCAACGGTTAAACCGGCTGGCCCTGCGCCGACAACAGCAATTTTTTTACCCATCGATACATTAACCGGCGAAACCACGATGCCGTTTATCTGCTCGATATCAGCGGCAAACCGTTCCAGCCGTCCAATCGAAACTGGCTCCCCCCGCTTGGTTAGGATACAGCTTTTTTGGCATTGCTCTTCCTGTGGGCAGACGCGGCCGCAAATGGCGGGTAGACTGTTGCGTTCTCTGATCTTAGCTATAGCGGCAACATAGTTTTTCTGTTTAATAAGCTCTATAAATCCAGGGATGTCTACACCAACAGGGCAACCCTCAATACATTTGGGTTCTTTGCAGTTTAGACACCGCGAAGCCTCAGCAAGCGCCTGCTCTTCGGTGTAACCTAAAACAACTTCCTCAAAGTTTTTAATACGAACTGAGGGTTCTTGTTTGGCGGCTTCAACCGCCTTTAGCCGATTCGTGGGTGGGTTTAGTGGCCGTGACATTGGCAGTTTCCTCCAGTAGACTGAACAGATAGGGTAAACTTTTCTTCGTCACAGTAGCTTTTGAGCCGTTGCATAAGCTCCCTAAAATTAACTTTATGCGCATCAAATTCAGGGCCATCCACACAAGCAAACTGTATTTTGCCATCTATGGTGACCCGGCAAGCACCACACATCCCCATCCCATCAACCATGATGGGGTTGAGACTGGCTATGGTTTTGATGCCGTATGGACGAGTTATATCTGCTATGACACTCATCATTATGGGGGGTCCAATAGCAAAAGCTATGTCAAATTTATAGTTTTTCGCAATTAACGATTTTAAAACGTCACTTACAAAGCCCTTTTGGCCTTTGGTGCCATCATCTGAGGTAAGATAAACTTCATCCGAAATTGCACGCATTTCCTTTTCAAGTATAAAGAGCTCTTCTGAGCGGGCACCCATGATAGATATAACCCTGTTTCCAGCTTCTTTTAGCGCCTTAGCAACCGGATAAGCCACTGCAGTGCCCAATCCACCGCATATAACAACAGCAGTGCCATAATTTTTGATTTCACTAGCATTCCCCAATGGGCCAACAACGCTTTGAATTTTTTGCCCTACCTCTAGACAACCCAACTCTTTGGTGGAGAAGCCGATTTCTTGGAAAATAAGTGAGATAGTTTGGTTTTCTTTATCCCATGATGATATGGTGAGGGGAATTCTTTCGCTGTCTTCGTGGACTTTAAAGATGACAAACTGTCCGGCTTTGGCTTTGGCCGCTATGTCAGGGGCGTAAATAGTGATTTTTTTGATTACGGAATTTAATTGTTCTTTTTCTGTAATTTGGTTGATTTGCAACTTGGTTCCCAGCATTTCCGTTCTCCCTTAGTAACATGCTCAGCACGTAAGGTTAATGGTATATGCAATATATTGGTTATAAAAGTCTTGCTGGTTGCAAAAAGCAACCGTAACACAAAAATCGTCAATTTTCCAGCCAAAACATCAACATAAACTTAATTGCCTAAATTCAGACTACGCAAAAATGAGACTACAGACTACACAAAAACACTAAAAACAACCTTGATACACACTGTGTAGTGTATGTGCGCTTATGTGTCGTTACATGCTGTGATCTTGGTAAGTTTTATCAGGGTTATTGCGCAGAATTTCCTAAACATCCCACTAAACAATGTGAACATCCATGTGTACCCTTAACTACCGCTTCAAACGCGCTAGTAAACTACAAAAACGAAGCAAATCTTTGGTGACGGCTTAGCACGGTTGCTCGAAGAATCATAAAATACCGCTATTTTAGTTAGCTAACACTCGCCATTTTTGTAGTATGGGCGTCGGATGTATGCGTATGCTTCAAGTGCCGCTGTAATGCCTTGCCCGACAGCGGTACCAACCTGTTTGATGGGGTGATTGGTTATGTCACCTGCGGCAAATACACCTACAAGGTTTGTTTGCTGGTGTATGTCGGTTTTTATGTATCCATGTTTGTCTATTTCAACGCCGCTTGCTACTGCAAGTTTGCTGTTGGGTGTTTCACCGATCTGGATAAACACTGCGTCTGCCGCTATTTCACTGAACTGCCCCGATTTGTTGTTTTTCAGGGTGACAGCGCGGACTTGTTTGTCACCTTTGATTTCTTGGATTTCAGTGTTCCAGAGAATTTTAACGTTCATTTTGCTTGCGACATCTTTTGCAAGCGATTCTTCAGCCCGGAACCTCCCGCGACGGTGGACAACAGTAACCTGTGCAACTAAACCTGAGAGGTACAGTGTTGTGATGCAGGCCGAGTTTCCTCCACCGACCACCAAAACCTGTTTACCCTTGAAGAAGGGTCCATCACAAACGCCGCAATAACTGACACCCCGGCCCCGGAATTCTTTTTCGCCTTTTGCACCGATTTCTTTGTAGTGGGAACCCATGGAAATAATGACGGCTTTAGCACCGTATGTGGTTGCAGTGGTGATTACAGTTTTAGTCTCGCCTTGGAAGTTAAGGGCAGTTACGGTTTCGACGTCATGAACAACTGCACCAAGTTTACGTGCGTGATCTGCCATCTTCTGCGCCAGTTCAGACCCACTAATTTCTAAGAACCCGGGATAGTTAACGATTATTGGAGCGTTGGCTATTGTTCCACCTGCAAATTTCTCGTCTAAAACCAGTGGTTTAAGTCCGCTTCGTACTGCATAGATAGCTGCAGATAGACCTGCTGAACCGGCGCCTATGATTATAACATCCCAAGTTTCCATATCAGGCATCTCTATGTGAATAGTGAACTGAGATGTTTAAGAATTGTTCGATTACCCATTCAGCTACATTTTGTGTGCTATTTTCGGGTCAGTGTGATTGTTGAAAAGAAATATAACAAGAAAGGAAACAGAGTTAGGAAAACACTGAGAAGCTGGATTCGTCTTCGGGTTCCTGTTGTTTTTTGTTAAGTTCATCGATTTTTTTGGTCAGTTCTTCGGCTTCTTTGGTGTTGCCAAGCGTTTTTTGATTCTCTTGGGCATTTTCAAGTGCACTTATGCCATAGCGTTCAAAGCCCTTAGCTAAAGAGATATCGGCGGATTTAGTAAAGAATTCTACTGCTTTTTGATATTCTTTGAGTTGTGCAGAGCACTCGCCAGCTTTATAGTTCATCTCAGCTGATCCAAAATAGTTCTGGCCTTTGTAGTAGAGGTCAGCCGCTTTGCCAAAGAGGTCACGGGCTTCGGCATATTTGCTGCTTTCCATTAAGGCATTAGCATCTTTGTGAATTTTAATCGGATCTACTTTTTCAGTCATAAATCATCAACCGCATATTTGGTATGAACTCACATTTAGAATTTTCCCCAAGCAACATAGTGGCCAACGGTTGTATGCATGCCGATAATAGACGGCAGCTCTTATTATTTTTGTATTCTTAAACTTGATATATGTGCCACTAAATGATTAAAACAGATGTATAAAAACACAAAAATTACATAGTACACTAATAAAACCGTCAAAATAATAATCTGGACTAATATCTAATATAGTCAAACAAAAAATGAAAACCAAAAAATAGCCAAACAAAAAATGAAAAAAGGGGTTTAGAAGAGCTTTTTTATGTTAGCAACGTCGGCGACTAACCGTTTTATGAGTTGCTGGCAACGGATCATGATTTGATCTACCGCAGAGGATTTTACGCCTCGGTACCGTAGTCTAAATATGGCGAAACCGGCTAGGGAGACTGCGGCTAATGCTGCTAAGGCGATGGATATTGCTACGGAACTTGTTGCGGTTGGTGTTTTGACGGCTGTTTCTACTGGGCTGGAAGAGGCTTTGAGTTCGCTTTGAGTTACCGTATTTGTGTCTGTTTCTGCGTTAGGTTTGTTTGCCGCTATTGCATTGGGTGAATCGGTTGAACTCGATGTTCCTGAATTTGAGGATTGAGATTCAGTTGTGTTTGCTACTTCAGTTGAACCGGTTGATCCAGATGAGCCAGCTGGGACAGAGCCACCGGGCGTGGAACTTGTTACACTTGGGTTGGTAATTGGAGCTGTTGAGAGGACTGTAAATGAGCCAGTCTTTGTGTATCCGCCATGTGCAGTGAAGTCAGCTGTCCAAGTCCAAGTTCCGACGGGGGCATCATTAGGCAATCTGAATGTTATGTAGGGGTCTGTGTAGGCAGTGCCAGTCTTTTTCAAGTTAACGGGGAGCACGCCGAAGGTGAAGCCGTTAGGATCTGTGAGAGTGATTGATCCAGGTGTATCTGATTCGCTTACGACAATGAAGGTACCGGTTTCACCCTGAACATACCACGATTGACGTGTGTTAACTGTGATGCTCATCGGTGAAACGGTGAATGGAACTTCAGCCGTTAAACCGTTTGCGCCGGTAATATTGAGTGTATAGCTACCAAAGGCCCAAGTTAGGGGAACCATAAACATACCTGTGTATTCGCCTGCGGCGTTGGTTGTTGTGCCACTAAAACCTGCCATAGGGGCCATGTTGACAGCGGTGTGCCATGTTGCATTTCTGAGGGTAAAGGTAAGTTCACTGTTTGGCTGGAACCATCTCGCTGTCACATTAGCGGTAGTATCTGGCGATGTGCTTGTGGGGCTAAGGGTTACTGCACTGGTAGAGGTTATGCTGAATACGGTTTGGGCAACTAGACCGTCATTGTCTGTAGCAGTTATTGTGTAGGTTCCCACTGGAAGTGTGGGTACAACAAAGGTTCCGCCACCTAGTAGGGTTCCAGGTGTTGATGTGCTTCCGACATCTATTGTGGACAATACTGCATTGTTAATTGTAATGTTTGCTGTTTTACCAGTGAAACCGAATCCTGTGACTGTGATGGCTGTGCCTGTTGCTCCGGTGGTTGGGGTTACTGCGAGGGCGGTTAGGGTAATCTGGAATTGAGAGGATGCAGTTAAGCCGTTGGCGTCTTTGGCTGTGACTGTGTATACACTCGGGAAAAGGTTTGGAGCCAAAAATGTTCCTGTGAAAGCGCCGGTTGCGTCGGTGGTGTATGTACCCAAGATGAGAGGCCCGATTTGCGCGGTGACGATGGTGCCTGCCCTGACGGTGAAGCCGTTGCCTGAAATTCGCACGGTCTGGATGCCTGGAGAACCTGCATTTGGTGATAACGTGATACTGCTTGTGGTTGTGACGTTAAAGGGAGTCGATGCTACAACGTTACCGTCTGATGCTGAAATCTGGTAGGTACCAACTGCAAGGGTGGGGATGATTATTTGGCCGGTGAATGTTCCACCTGCGGATGTCTTAATTGGCAAAAACTTGGGAATTGCTGATGAATCAATCGTTACAGCTATATCGGTATCTGCACTGGATGCGAAGCCTCTCCCAGATAGAGTTACAACAGATCCTGATGGACCTTGTTGTTTGTCTATAGTGATGGAGGCTCCGATGGTGAATGTGGCTAATGCAGTGTTTGTGGAGTCAGATACTTGGATGGTGTAGGGGCCGTATGGTTCGTTAGGTACTCTAAAAACGCCGGAGAAGGATCCTGATGCATCAGTTGTTATGGTTTGGGGAATAGTGGTAAACGGGGTAGCACCAGAATTGATGGCTATGTTTGCTCTATCCGCGAATCCTGTACCGGAGATGAGGATACTGTCGTTGGGTATACCCTGTGTTGGAGTTAAAGTAATCGCTGGAACGATAGTAAACATTGATGCGGCGGTGCCGCTGAAATCCTGAACGATTATGTAGTATATGCCTGCTGGTGCAACAGGGATGGGTATATCAGCTGAATAAGCACCAGAGCCGCTAGCGTAGAGTGTAGCCAACATGTTTAGGGGGTTTGTGTTTTCCCAGAAGATGTTTATTTGGCTACCTGGCTGTGCGTCGGTGCCTGACACGGTTATCTTGTCACCAATGCTACCGCTGGATGCGGATAGCGCTGGACCGGAGATAGACAGCGCCGGCGGAATTGCCGCTAATGTAATTGATGCTAATAGTAGTGTTGCTATTATGTATGCTAAAAATTTCTGTTGTGTATTTTTTATATATTTCATTTTTCTACCTTCTAACAAATTTTTCAGAAGAAGTGCTTGCCTGTTAGGCATCTGAAAGGTAGGATTTCGGGATACTTATATTTGATGTAAACTTGAATATACACCAGACAAAAAAAATGCACAATCCCTTACATGTGTAAGGAAATGCGTATATACCGCCGGCATGGTTACGGCATAACCGATCACAAAAACCAATTTGGAAAGCGGTAATCTCTGTCAACCACCTATAGGCCCGACTTTTTCATCTTTAATAAAAAAGGGAAACAAGGAAAAATGGAAAACGGCCACAATAGTAGACTACTCTTTTTTTCCGATTTCCTTCATAAGGTCCGCTGGAGAACTGTACTCTTTGTTAGGAATTACATCCAAAATGCTTAAGACATCACTTGGAGCGCTGTTATTTTTTGCAAGCCTGACTAGATCATTTTTACTAGATGGGTAGTGTGCACCTTTTAGGCTGTGCTGAATTTTTGTTGGACTCGCAGAACCTTGCGCAGTTGTACCTTCACCTCTAACCAAATATTTCACCTCCACCACAAAATTGGTTCTGATTTTTGATTGCAAAACCTCCACGGGCACACTATTTTAATCCTAAGTGGTCACACAACGCAACAACGAAACCCCACATATGAACTCGATTTCGAAGATAATTTAACTCGATGCTTGATTTTGGAGTGGAAATCTAGATCGAATGCAATTGGATGCCGCTGGCTTTTTTCAGTTTAAGGTTTTTGAGCAACTATGGCAGGATTAGGCAACTCAGGTGGACACTACAAGTAAAACTTCCTTATGTTGCTTTGAAGTGCTGTTTAAAGTGGGTTTAGAGGATAGTTTTTATATATAAGTGCGGTGAGGAGGCGAATAGTTTTATTGGTAATTTCACTGAATATCAACATTGACTAGGAAGCGGTTTGGATGGATACAACGGATATAGAGTGCTTTGCGGGGCAGTTTTATAGTCGTCAAATTGTGCTAAAAGAGCTGGGAGCGGGGGGACAAGAAAAGCTTTTGAAGGCTAGCGTTGCTGTTGTGGGTATTGGCGGCTTGGGTTCGATTTCATCGCTCTATTTGGCACTGGCGGGGGTGGGTTGCATCCGCGTAATCGACCAAGACATACTTGAACCGCACAATCTGCACCGCCAGATTCTCTATACCACTCACGATCTTTGCTATCCTAAAGCTGAAGTTGCGGCCAAACAGCTACAGAAACACAATCCGCTTGTTGTAGTTGAAGCAGCTTCGGAGAACCTAAACGAAGACAATGCTGAGCGTCTTCTGCAGGGTGTGGATGTTGTGGTGGACGGTTTAGATAACATGCCCACACGTTACCTTGTCAATCGTACCTGTATAAAGCGTGGGATACCCTATGTTTTTGGCGCCGCCATCGGCTTGGAAGGCCATCTCTCCGTGTTTCAGCCCCCCCAAACCGGGTGCCTTGAATGCTTAATGCCAAATGGTTCAGGTGGAAGCGATACTTGTGACACCCGAGGCATCATCGGCGCAACAGCCGGCACCATCGGCAACCTTCAAGCCCTTGAAACTATCAAACTCATCACCGGAACAGGCAAACCTCTTAGGGGCAAGCTTTTGGTATGCGACTTTACCGACATGAATTTCACCACTATAGACATCACAGAGAACCCCCGTTGTCCTGTCTGCCACGGAGAACCCGAAACGGCGGCGGGCGGGGAGCGACTGGTTTGGTTCTGTGGCAAAGACACCGCCAATATCAATCCCCAAACACCCCTAAACTTCACACTTGATAAGATATATCCGGTTGTCCAGAAGCATTTTGAGGTCCGCTTAAAAAGCCAGCTATCCCTTATGTTCACCTATGGAAACTTTGAAGTCAGCCTTTTTGGCGGTGGGCGCATGCTCATAAAAGGCGTTAAAAACGAAGAAACCGCACTAAAAATTTACCGCGAAATTCTTCAAACCATAGCTCCAAAGAAAACTCAGCAATCTTGCTTGTAGGGCATGTATGGCAACTGTGCCGTTAACGTGTTTGACTGAAAATAAAGAGCAAACATCACAAATATATCTTCAAACGTAATAACAATCTAAAGGAATTTATGCTTTAATATTCATAGCTTATCAAAAAAAACCACCGGATAGTAAGATAGATAAATCATTTTTTATCACCATTGCGCTGTGTGACCGTTGGTGAAACTAACAACAATAGTTGTCGCATAATCAACAACAGAATCATCAACATAGCCAGCAGTAGCAGAATTAGATATAACCCCGCCATCCACAGACCGTGCATAAAACATACAAGTAATCACCTTCACGATAGAGAACTGTAAAATCGTGTCCAAACGCAGGCACATAATCAAAATACCATTTTTCACCCGTAGACAGATAACAGATCTCGGTGTAACCCTCAAGCGTACAAGTTGGCTCTACAATAGTTGTCACCCACTCAACCGGTGACACATACAAATCATTCACAAGCTCAAGTACAAGCGTCTGATCGTTCACTGTCAACGTAAGCACTATCAACTGCCAGTTATTCACCTTAGCAACATCAATGTAAGAATACGTATCGATATAGCCAACACCAGACAACCAAGTCCTAACTCCTCTCAAAACTACCCCATCAAACTCGGCTACCTGCCCATCAACCACGGCTACGACAGTCTCGATCCCAATCGGACAGGAAAACCACACACGAATACAACCGCCTAGGTCATACATGTCAACAAAGACCATTGGAACATCAAATTTGAGGACTGCGTGCATATCGGCAATTGCTTGTGTGAATATACGGGTAGCGACTTTAATGACCTCAACATCAGCATCTGCACTAAAACGCCCAGCATCAAACCCGCCATACACAACTAAAAGATATGCATGCACCTGACCAGCAGTGTCCATGATTCTTTCAGCTTCCAAAACCGACTCAACTGTATACTCAGCGAATAAACCCCTGCTGAACTGCCAAGTCGTAGTGTCGTAGTACGAGCTAAACTCAGCGTACACTTTATTGTAGGCGATTATGGCATCTTCCTCGACGATCAGTTTCCAATGCGCAGTTAACACAACAGTTCCCGTTGTACCCTGGGGGATAACATAGGAAACCGTGGGCATCGTTGCATCCGGCTGGCTACCATCAGAGAATGCAACCGTCCAACCCAAGAAAGTATAACCCGCCTTGATTGGATTTGCTATTGCAACTGGAAGATCCGTTATAGTGTAGGCGGATGGATTGCCCGCTGCATTTTTACCGTTCTCTAGCACATAGATAATACTGTAGAGGTGCAGTATTTCCTTCCAGTTTGCTGTTAGGGTGATATTACCTGTAGTGCCTGCCGGAATAATGAGGGAAAATGTATTCTCTACTATGGCACTATCATTATACGCTATGGTCCAGCCTGCAAAAATAAAGCCTGGTTTAGAGGGGTCAGTTATACTGAGTGGAAGATCAGCAACAGTATAGATCGTTGGGTTACCAGCTGGATTAGTACCACCCTTTAACTCGTAGGCGATAGTATACTTGTTGATAGCTTCCGTCCAGTTTGCTATAACAAAGACATTGTGTTCAGGCATAATGAAAACGGCTTGGGGACTATTGGGCAACACCACATCACCCTCATGGATTGTCCAGCCAGAGAAAATATAACCTACACGAGTTCCAGCATCAAGAGTAACCGACACACCCTGCAGATATCGCCCCGCACCAGAGAAAACAGCAGAACTATCACTCACCGCCACACTATAAAACAAACGTTGCGTACCACTGGTATAACCGATGTCATAATTGTTATAACCCTGAAGAAAGGGAACCGACCAAACAACATCAGCGCCTATATACGCATGGTATGTGTCATCATGAACGGGATCTCTATCGTATGCAGTAGAAGCATAATTATTTGAAAACACTACTCCATTAGCAACAGAAAGGCTGTCAAAATTTTCAACGGCAACCCAGATTCCTCCGCCGTTCCCTAATGCGGTGTTGCCCGAAATTTTGCCATCAAACAATTCAACAATACCCCCCTGCATATACATGCCGCCGCCATAATCAGCGGTGTTGTTAGAAATCACACCACCAGATAAACCAAAAGTGACAATGTTATACACACCACCGCCACTGACGGCGGTATTACTGGAAACCATACCACCAGATAAACCGAAATTGTCGTTGTTATACACGCCGCCACCGCTATTGCTAGCTGTGTTGCCGAAAATTGTACCGCCAGACATTTCAAAAGTTTCAGCGTTGTATACACCACCGCCATTAGTAGCTGTGTTGCTGGAAACCATACCACCAGATAAGCTAAAGTCACCATAATAGATGTTGTATACCCCACCACCATTGGTAGCTGTGTTATTGGAAATTATGCCGCTAGACATAGTAAAGCTACCATAGTAGTTGCATACACCTCCGCCACCGTAACCACGGGCCGTGTTACCAGAAATCACACCACCAAACAAACTAAAGTTGCCCAAGCAGTTGTATACCCCGCCGCCATAAGTGCCAGCTGTGCTACCAGAAATCATACCACCAAACATCTCAAAGGTACCCGAGTTGTACACGCCACCGCCACCACTAGCCGTGTTACCAGAAATCACACCACCAAACAAACTAAAGACACCACCGTTGTATACACCACCGCCATAACCATTGCCGCCGATATTAATAACCGCCTTGTTATCAGAAATTTCACCACCAAACATGCTAAAATTGCCGTTGTTGTGTATGCCGCCGCCATACATGCCACTGGCTGTGTTACCTGATATTACACCATCAGTTAGGGTAAGTATGCCACCAGGCTGAACAATTACGCCCCTGCCGGCAACGTCTTTAGTATGGGTTACAGTGATTCCTGCAAGCACCAGTGCCCCGCCATCTTCAACAATAATAGTGTCCGCTCCAAGAGCACCAATTAACCTAAAAAATTCACTATTATCATTATTACTTATCAGTGTAATGCTTTTATTAGCAGAAATGGCAAGCGCCCCTGTAAGTGTAATATCGCTATCAAGGACAATAACCACAGATATACCAGATGGCGCTTTATCAACAGCTGCTCTGAGCTCAGCCTCAGACTCAACATGTACCGCACTCTCCAAAGAAGTCTCAGCACTAGTCGTCAATATGCAAGAGGGCAAAAAAGAAAACAGTAACACAATCAACAAAAAAACAAACAATGAACCTCTACGGAGGCCATGTATTTTGGATTTAATATCAATACACATATTAATACACCATACATCATACACCGTTAGGTGTTAACCGTACATATATACATTATCACATGTACACACCATGCAAACAAAACTTACAACAAAACATCAAAACACACACCAACACTCAAAACCCAATATACAACCAAGCTCAACCCACACAGACGCAAACACATCAAACATAAACGCCATAGGTTGACGGGTTAGGAGCTGATTTTTGGCTCTTTTTTGGTTTTTAACCGTAAATTTCAAAAAACAGTTACACCATAGTTACGCCATATGCAACAGTTCCCTCAACTGGCACACAATACCTTAAAAAACTAAAAACACGACAAAACAACCCAACCTATGACGTAACAATGAAAAGTTACGGACATAACAAATTCAAATAACAACATTAACCTGACTTATACCTACCCATCAGCATACACTTCACCGGTAACACTTCAAGCACCCATACCATAAAAAGTATCCTATCTTAGGATAGGATCAAAAAAAGGTTATTGATTTTTTTCTTTTTGTTTATTTGGGCGCAAGCTACGCACAGTCGCACCAGTGCGCCACAGCTCGCTACTACCCATGGCTTTGAGTTCATCGGCGAGTTTTTGTTTGTAGTTGGTTTCTTTGCTACGTTCCAAAACGATGCGGCTCTCTTCACCTGCGGCAGTCAATTCGTAGAGTGAATCAAATACGGGCTTGGTTGCTGAACGGAACCGCTCTTTCCAACGCAAAGCACCGATACGAGCGGTTTCGCTACAGTTGTTGTACATCCAATCCATACCGTTTTCATCGACTAGCCGGATGAGGCTTTGGGTGAGTTCTTCGACGGTTTCGTTAAAGGCTTCACTGGGGCTGTGCCCATGTTCGCGTAGCGTACTGTATTGGGCTTCGATGATACCTGCTAATGCACCCATGAGTGTGCCACGTTCACCGGTTAGGTCGCTGTAGGTTTCTTTTTCAAATGTAGTTGGGAAGAGGTAGCCTGATCCTATGGCAATTCCTAGAGCTTTGGTGCGTTCTAGGGCTTTGCCTGTTGCATCTTGGAAGATTGCAAAGCTACTGTTTATGCCGCTTCCGTTCACAAAGTTTCGGCGTACAGAGGTGCCGCTACCTTTTGGGGCGACTAAAATGACATCGACATCGTTAGGTGGGATAACACCGGTTTGTTCTTTGAATACGATACTAAAGCCATGACTGAAGTAGAGGGCGTCGCCTTTTTTGAGGCCCCCTTTGATGTTTGGCCACTCTTCTTTTTGTGCTGCATCAGTTAACAGTATCATTTTGATGGTTCCGCGTTGGGCGGCTTCTTCGAGGCTGAAGAGAGATTCACCTGGAATCCAGCCGTCCTCTATTGCTTTATGGTATGTTTTGGAGTCTTTGCGTTGACCTACGATCACTTGAACACCGTTATCACGCATGTTCAACGCTTGAGAACGGCCTTGTATGCCGTATCCAAGTGTGGCAACGACTTCAACTTTTAGGATTTGTTGGGCTTGCGCCACTGTGAACTCTTCTCGTGTGATGACGTCTTCTTGAACGCCACCGAAATCAATCTTTGCCATTTTCTGATTCCTCAAGCCAAACCCTTGGCGGGCGCAGTAATTAAGAATTACTCCAGCCAGCACACAGATAATACAGAAAACAATCTGCTACTTCACTTAACCAGTAAAGGGCAAGCATTGAAAATCATAACGCCAAAAGGTGAACTTTTTCTACCCAAAGAAATCCGCGAGAACATGCCTTTAAGCTCTCAAAGATAATTTCACAGTTGAATCGGGCAAGCTTGTTGACCAGTACCAACAGTTAGAGAAGTAATCGAAATGACACACCGATAAAGACTTCTAAGTGCCATTGAACGCAAAAAAATAAAAATGGGTAGTGTGCCAATATAGAATAGTTTTTACGGGTCAGGTGTTTTATGTGCTATCCATGAATTTAAGCGTGATTTTTCTCTACAAACCTTGAAAAACCTACCAATCATATATGGCGCTAACACGAATTTGGTGCTGCATTAAATTAACTATTCTAAATTGGTACACTGCCTAAAAATGCTCACTGAAATGCAAAAATCATAGACTTACCTAAAGAACCATAATATAATTCAAAAATCCAGACACGACAAACGCACGAAAATTGAGCAGATAGCTTTAAAACAAATAATTCAGCCATCGACTGAATAAACAAACAAAAATACCCCAATAAAACTTTGGAAATCTAGCATTTCACTAGACAATATTGTGTTAAATTTATAACTACAAACCACCATAAATTGCACACGATACCGAAAACCGAAACCATGGAAAATCTACTGGAAAACCTCACAATAATAAACCAAGCAGACACAAGACAACAAGGAAAAAACAAATACCAACTAAACGAAATAATCGGCATCACATTCTCCGCCATGACCGCAAACACCAACGACTTCCAAGAAATCGCCGCATTCACACAAATATACCACACCCAACGCCAACAATACTTCCCAAACATGAAAAAACCCCAGCCACGACACCATCCAACACGCCTTCGCCATGCTCGACCCAGCCTACCTCCAAACCTACCAAACCCAATTCAACCAACTACTAAACCAAAACGAAAACCAAAAAATCAAAAAACTCCTCCACTAGACGGCAAAACCCAAAAAGGCAACAAAACCAAAACCC
>JAIRTW010000045.1 GCA_031254875.1 Candidatus Bathycorpusculum termitum | reverse complement strand
TGCAACAAAATAGGACACACCCTATCAACCATAAATTTTACTCAGAACACACACCTGCAACAACACCCGCGCTTAGCAGGTCAAAAGTCAGGATTAGCGTTGTGGGTCAAGCTAAGACTCATGCAGGTAAACTCAACGGCTAAGATACAGTGCATCTGATAGCAAGCACAGCCAAATAGGACATATTAACTAATAGCTAAAAGAGTTTCTATACGGATAGCATACGTTATTTGAGAACTGAATTGATTTAGACTACCGCAGGAAAAAGGCAGAATCTTTTGTTCAAACATACATATGTAAAAACGATTCAAGACAAATTAGTAATTTATGCTGTGGCCAAAATAAATACGAACCCTACCCTAATACGCCCAGCCCACATGTGCGGGCATCATTGTCTCAGATAGGCACTTACTCGCAACAAAATATAAACAGTTAATTATAAGCCCATTGCACGGATATGAATTGATTTTCCCTCAATCAGCGTCTCAGCTTCAAGTTTGTTCAGAACCAAGCGCTAAAATGTTAAGCTGTATGCAGCCATCCGCGGCCGCCCTTTTTGGGTTGTTTACCCTTAGGTTTAGGGGGCGGTGCATACTCAGCAACCCGTTTTGTTTTAAATGTTCCTTTGGTTATGTTTGTTTTTATAAATTTCCTCCATCCGCCTTCCACATTGTTTGGCTGAATATAGCGATCGGGATTTTCAACTAAATTTTCTTTCAAGATATCCTTGAATTCGGGTGTTTCACAACTTCTTGTTGCATGCAGTATGGTGCCTCGACTAACTTTTAGGCGTTCATAATCCGCAACTGAAACGCCTTCAGCTCTAACTTTATCGTTGAATTGCTCGATCCACATAGATTTCCATTCGATTCTAAGTTCATCCACTATCTGTACACGCAAGTTAGCCTTGCAGGTCTTAACTGGAGGTTCATTTTGCTTTTCTGCTTGCAATTTTAGCATCATCTAGACTATGATTAGCTAATACAAATTAGCTATAAAATAAATAAGGTTTTCCGGCTGGGACGATATATTACAAATTAACAAGTACAAAACAGACTAGTGCCCACATTAATAACAATAAAAACGAAAACACATATGAATTCAATTCCGCCAGTCATGACACTGTACTACAGATCATTAGCATAGAACTTAAGGTCTTTAGGATGAAATAGAAAGAACAAATCCTAAACTAAAGAGGGAAAAAGAAATTACTTTACGTAGTCATCGAATATCCAGAAGTGTTCTTCTTCTTGTATGAGGATATCTTCGAATAGGCGCCGTGTTGTTATGTCGCCGAGTTCAAGGGCTTTAGCGATGATTTTGCGGTAGAGTATGATGGTATCGCTTTCAAGTTTGTGATCTAATACCAAGAAATCCTGAGCGGTTTCACCCACTACAGGCAGAGGATCGGGTTTGGTTGCGGCTTCACCCTCAAGGAGGTAGATGCGTTCGCTGATTTTTTCGAGATGATCCATCTCCTGCATAAAGATGCCTTTGAGAATTTTGCTGACTACCCCAGCTTTGTTTGTTTCTGTAACTGTTTCAAGCGCTGTATTCTTCGCTCTGAGGTTGAGAAAAGCCATTTTTTCATGTTGATTAGTGTACTGGATAACGCCGGTGATTTCAGCTGATACCGCTTTGTTGAGGAGGGCAAAGTAGTCGTTGGTGTAGATGCTTCTCCATTCCGGCATTGGCACCTTGCTGGTTTCGTCTTTTTCATCTTGGAACTTGAGGTATTCTTGGAATTTGAAGAGGTGTTCTTCTTCTTCACTGTAGATTTTTTCGAAGAGCACCCGTGACTGCCAGTCGCCTATTTTTCCGGCGGTTTCGATGATCTGGCGGTAGAGTGTTAGGGCTTCTTCCTCGGCTTTGACACCATTCTTGGCGAATTCACTTATGCTACCACCAACGTTGACTTTATTTGATGTGGTGGTTGCTTTTCCACCGAGATAGTAGATACGTTCGATGATGGCCGCGGCATGTTTCATTTCTTGGATGGCAATTTCACGAAGATATTTACCGACTGCATCATAGGCAGTTTTATCGAGTAGAATGTTTTCAGGGATAATTTTTTTGATCAATTTCTCCATTTTTCCATGCTGAAGAATGTATTGAACTGAACTACCTATTTCATGTTCAACGGCATTGTTTAACAGATCAATATAATCTGGGGTCACCTTAACAGCCATAAAAATCACTTACTAAAAGGGAACCAAACCTAAGATATAAAATTTTTGCAAACCACAAATCAAACGGGTACCCAAAATCCGCTTGCCGCTATATTTGATTCCCACACGCACAGCAATAGCTTGCATCTGCGACATTTTCAGCACCACAGTTAGAACACCGTTTTGTTGTTGGAGTATCCTGTGGAGGGGGATTGACTACAACGGAAGGTTGATCCGGCTTGAGTTTATGGTAGCCCAGGGTAGCGAAAAGCCAAGATATCCAAGCGATAATGGGGATTGGTAGTATTGCACCGATTAAGTAAAGTAAACCCGCAGTTCTAAAGTCACCCACACCTGATTTGGCCGCTAATATATCGAAGGATCGCTTGTAGAGAACACCACAATAAATCGATACGGCATAACACACCACGACTACCAATAGGATAACAATTAGAAGGTTCAGGAAAAGGGAGGACACATTGGCGGGGTTCAATAATACAGCACTGCCCAGAACACTAAATATGGAGAGAACAAGTATAACAATGGCTGTCACAACGGTGCCTATATTTATCAACAGAGCTTTGAGGAGATTACGGAAGATACGGGGTTCATTGTAGTGGTTGGCTAAAAAATACATCGCCACCATAAAAAGCACAAAACCAGCTAACGATAAAATCCCCATACCAGCCATTAAACCTTGAAATATCGAACTGATAGCCACCAAATCCCCAAAATTGAGTACAGACCCCGCGGTTAAACCTGAAGAGAAAGAGGAGAGAAAACTAAAAAGCTGTATAATCAAAGCTGCATAAGCGACCACCATAAGGATGGGCGTGACAAGTGTGATTATACTGGCTGTGAGACCTAATGATCTGCCGGTCTTAAGCGTCATCCATAAACACCCAAGCAATTTACCCCTATGTCAACAAATAAATCTTTCCATCTCGCTACAAACCAAACATACAGATAAACGCAGACATTTTGATAGATGACCAACAAGCAACAAACAATATTTGCCTATCCAGCGGTCTTCTATGTGACACACACACTTGAGGGAAAATACAGAAACACAACTCCCTTTTCGAAAAACAAAACCACAAAAGCATCAAGAAAAAAAGAAAAAGTTCAAAAAATAAAAAGGTCGGATAAAAAGCAAGCCATCAATAGATCAAAACATAGCTGACACCGCGGATGTTAAGAAGACCCATCACTATTTGAATTCTCTAGAATAGCAGGGGGTATTTTGGGTTCTCTTCGCAACTCTTTTGTAACATACCAAGCGACAAATAGTGAAGTAGCGGCTAAGACAAAAAGCCCAACTTCAAACAGCACAAGGGAAGCCCCTGCGAATGGAACAAAGAAATCCACAAAACCCATGGGTAATGCTATAAGAAACAGCTTTTTCTTGCGGTATACAACCGCCATAAAGCAGAGGTAGCCCCATGCTATGTGAAACATGACGGATGATATCCGTTCAACCGTGCCTAGTGCGACAAGTCCCAGTGCCTGCGGATTAGATGAGAACAGCACAGGTGCGGATTCAGCGAGTTGGTCATAGGTTAACTGCGCCAGCGACCCTCCGCCAGCGATAAGAAAATACCAACTGACCAAGTTAACAAGTGAGATAATGCTTATAAGAAATACATTTTCCCAGAAAGCCAGACCTGAGCCATATGCTTCCCCATCGCGCTGGTCAAGTTTGCCGTGTTTAACCGCAAAATATGCCAATGCATAAGCTAGTCCCACCTCAAAAATCATCGTTTGCGCCCCATAATAGATGCCTAATACGACCCCGCCCGCGTCTTGTACGAGATGGATGGTTGGCAACTGTACCACAAACTTGAGTGCGATGGCAACTCCATATGCAACCAGGGTGTATATCCAGACATTTGTATGGAAGCGCCGTTTTTTGTACCAGTAAATCATGAGAGCGCTGTTGAGAGCTATGACGATTATGGGTTGCAATATAAAGAGGGGGTTAATGTTCTCCATAAAGCAAACGTTAAGAAGTGTCACTTAAAAATTTGTTGTTTACTCCAGAGTTAAAAATACTATGCCACAACGGCTATATGCTAAAGCGGCAAACATCCAAAAACAGTTTGTGGATGGTTTTTAGCCGAATTAGCTTACCAATATGTTGAGTTAGCATATCAGTTGCCACCAAGGACATTAGCGTAGCAAAGGAGTTAATACTCAAAGGGTCTCGTTTGTACTTGTGCGTTGGAGTGTATAATAAGCAGAGGTGTATCAGGGGTTAATATCTTATTTCCAGTTGCCCTGAGTCCAACGGTAAAAGCTGGTTGGGGTAATCTTGATTATGGGCAGGTCACCTTCTTTCCAGCCGCCCGTTTCTGTTTGATATTCGGGGAACTTTTCTTTAAGCAGATCATGGGCATAGCGGTATTCTTCTCCGTTCCAGAGCAACTCTGCTTCTCCTTGGATACGGATACCCTTGATATTAGACCAGTTTTCACGGTCGTAGTCATCGATAACTAAGGAAACCTGTGGGTTGGTTTCGATATGTTCCAGTTTAGGGGTGTCAGGGTCAGATGCTATGTAGAAGTAGACGCCGTCAAAGACGGGCCAAACCGGCCGCACAACTGGTTCACAGTCCTCGGTTGCTGTTGCTAGACGCCCAACGGGGAGCTTTTGTATAAAGGCTTTATCGGATTTGGATAGTTTAATTCCCATTCAACCACCATCACATGATAGGAGTAACTTGGGATATTTATTGTCAACCTTTTAAAACTAATGCTTATACCCGCCGTTTAATCTATGGCGGGGGGTTACTTTTGGCATCCTGGGCATATGCAACATTGTCCGCCGCTTAAATTCAGCTTTACTACCTCAGCGCCGCACACCTTGCATATTTTACCTGCCATACCGGAGCCCATAGCTGGTTCGTAACCGCCGCGTCTGCCATAGAAGTCAATAAATTGGATTTTGCCCCCCAGCTGTAGCCTTTGCTCTATCACCAGTCGTATGGCGTCATAGAGTTTACGTCGTTGGGCTTCTGTGAGTTCTGAGGCTTTCCGTTTAGGATGGATGCCGGCACGGTAGGTAACATCTTGGAAGGTACTGTTGCCTAAACCTGTGACAACAGCGTCTTTTCCTACCAGCATTGTCTTGAGGTTCACGTTTTTGCCTAAAAGCGCCTTTGAGAAACTGTCTAAAGTAAAATTTTCATCCATCGGTGAAGCTGTTTGGGAAAAATCCCGTTGGTATACATAACTGTGAGATAGTTCACTGTCTGCGAGGGCATGGATGATTCCCATACCTGTCAACGTAACCGTTAGCGCTGTTTGGTCTGTAAATCCCAGTTTGAGATGAAACTTTTCAGAGATAGGGTGTTCTTTTTTGTGGAAAAGGATTATTCCGCCGTATTCAGGCGCCAAAATCAGGTTCATCGCATCAGAAAACTTGACCTGAATGACGTTGCCCCTGGAGATAACTGTTTCAACAGTTCGACTGCATAGCCGTTCAAAATCGGAAAGGTACATGTTGATGAAGCCTAAGTTTTGGAGCTTTGTATAATGCTGCAATGTATAGACGGTAACCTGCTTACCGGTTAGTTCTCGGTCCATCTGTTGGGATAGAATGTGGGCTTCTGGAAACTCGACGCTCAGGATGATACCTAAACCTCTTCTGCTCTGGCCGCTTTTAACAATATCGACGGTTAATCTGCTAAAGTTAGCCTCAACTGATGATCTTTTTAAAATGATACGCTTAATTAGAGAGCTAAACAACTAAAAACAAAGACTAGTTTGATTAGAAAAAGAGCACCAAGTATCAGCATTATGCTTGCTGAATAACTGTAACTGTCAAGGAGCCCGGGAGTTTATAGTTATTTTTCTCTACCCCAAAACTGGTTTGGTTCCGGTTCAGCCGGGTTTTAGGACATTACCGAATTTTCTTGTCAGGTTTATGCAGTTCTCGTTTTAGTGCGTGTCACATGGTTAATTATGCCAATTAACATTAGAGAAATCGCTACAGCAACCAAAATAGTAACCCAGACAGTAATACTTGTTGACAGGGGTACTGCATTATACCCTGCGGGAGTATACACCTCATTAGCAACAAATGCACAATCCCCATCAGAACCTAACCCTCCAATTACATATATCCGATCGTTCATCACCGCAACACTACTAAAAGAACGGTTTGTCGGCATTGGAGCACCCACAGTAAAAGTTTCTGTTCCGGGATCATAAATTTGAACCTTATTGGCGTCTGACCCCCCACCTATAACATAGAGTCGTTTAGGTGCCCTTTCTCCTGTAGTCGCGCATACCACCACACCTGATGAAGTGGCAATAGGTGCACCATAACTCAACAAATCCGCCTCAGCATCATAAATTAACGTTAATATAACCGGACCCGCATCGGCTATTATGTATATTTTGTTATCCATAACAGCCGAGGTATAACACAAAATATTGAAGGGTAAAGATGACCGGCTACTCCAAGTATCTGTTTCTACATCATAAACCTCAATAACATTAAGCATATATGGCGGCTCAGAACTCAATAAATTAACTCCACCGATCACATAGATTTTACCGTTAACAACTTCAACGCACATGTATTCTCTGGCTGTGGGCATGGGCGTTTTTGTTTCCCAAGTGTCAGTTTCTACATCATAAACCTCATTTATCCCTGTAATCTCTTCAGCATTAAAACCCGTGCGCCCACCTATTGCATAAATTTTATTTTGATAACTAACGATACCAAAGTCTTCCCTACAAGTTGGCATAGACTGCTTTACAACCCATGTATCTGTAACAGGATTATACGCTTCATTAATGCCAACAAATTCGCTAGAACTAAAAGCAGTCCAGTTTCTTCCGCCAATTGTATATATCAACCCATTTGAAGCCGCCACGCTTCCACAACCCGCTCGTACAGTAAGCATCGATGCCTTGGTTTCCCAAAAATCCACAGCAACCGCAGCAGAAACAAGAAAAATCTGTGAAACAATAAGAAACATACATACGATAGCAAATGGTTTAATGAGTTTATTCATGCGCAAGCCTTTTCACACTATTTATGAGTCAACTTTTTATTAAACGCACTGATTAGTTCACACGATAACCGTATAAACGGTAGCATATGTTAGTTTACTAAATTTTGGGGTTGTGCCATGAAGGTGTTTCAAAGATTGGTTCTGCTGGGGCATATTTATCAAAATCTGTAATACACAACCAGTCATTTTTAGCAACCCGCTCATCTAGGTGTTCATAGATAGTAAGGGTGTAGACAAATAGAATCCAACATATTCGGGATTTAGTTGTTGAACAAAGCGGATGGTCTGGTTGGCTGTTTGTTTGGTTTCTTCGGGAAAACCTAAAACACCATTGGTGAGGGTCATTAATCCCACTTAGAAGCGGTTTTGTAGGCTAGCGGGTTTGTCCTAGTTTTATGCTTTTGTTCATGGCTAAAGGACTGCTTCTAATTTAGAGCCGGAACTTTTCATTTTGTATCATAGGTCGCTTGTTTTAAGGCGTATCTTGCCGCCGATTAATATTTAAGCCACAAATTTTGGAGTTTGGCTGTATCATAGTTGTACCATATGTCAACTACACTGCAACCAGCGTTTAAAACCTTCAAAATAATGCTTCCGCCTTTTCTAGGCCTAAAATACTCTCAAAACTAATACCTATGGCACAAAACTAACAAGTTCCGGTTAGAGGTTTTCCGCAAGATTTTTGGCTGAGTACTATCAAACAAGATTTCTAAAAAATTATAAGCTAACATGAGCATACCTTAGAGTATGTTGAAGCGCGCTAAAGCTGTGAAAATGCTGTTGGTCGTTTTTCTCATAATATCTGTTGTCCTATCGGGGTTAGCAAATGTTTCAGCTCAAGCCTCAACATCCGTTAGCGGCATAATAGTGAAGGATATTACGTGGACCAAAGCTACCAGTCCCTACGTTCTCACTGGTGCTTTAGGCATACTGGGAGGTGTCACCTTAACAATTGAACCGGGGGTAATAGTGGATTTTGCAGGTAACTATATGCAGGTTAATGGAACCCTAAATGCCCGAGGTACAAACACTGAACCAATTCAGCTCACCAATCACGGCGGTGTCGCGGTCATCTTCAATGGAGACACCGCCAGCAACAGTGTAATTGAAAATGCTAACTTGAATTTGGCAGACATAACCATTGAGGGGGCTTCACCTAAATTCATCAACAGTGTGCTGAATTGCCGAATCAGCATATCTGAGGGGGCGCCTCAAATAATAAACAACAAATTTATCACAGGGGACGGTTTGGTGCTCTATGATTCAAACGCCACCATTGCAGGAAATGTCTTTTCCCGCACCAGTCAAGCGATTTATGTTGGGTCCAGCCAGTTTTACTCGTCGCCGCTGATAGCAGGTAACCTAATTGTCGATAACACGTATGGCATTTTAATGCCATGCTCAGCCACATTCAATCCCATAATCCAAAACAACACGATTGCAAATAACACTGAGGGTATTGGAATCTGGCGCGGCTATGGCAGTGGCGTTCCTCTCCCAACAATTAGCTACAACAACATCTATGGTAATCGTGACTATAATTTTCGCCTAACTAATATAGGCGTTAATGTGGATGCCACATATAACTGGTGGGGAACCTCCGATGAGGGAACAATTACGGCTTCAATATTTGATTTTAAAAAAGATTTCAGTCTTGGCAACGTAACTTTTAAGCCCTTTCTAACAGAGCCAAACCCGCAGGCAATACCCGATACTGTTCTGTTATCAGACTTTACAGATAAGCCCCAAATAGCTCCAAACCCCACCGCTGAACCCAGCCCAACCCCGACACCGGACTATTCTAATAATTTTAACATAGAATCAAATAGCACAGTCACTGCCTTTGCCTTTAACAGTTCAATTCCCGAAATAACCTTCACTGTCAGCGGCATAACAGGAACCGCCGGTTACGTAAAAGCCACCATATCCAAGAATTTTATGTCAAACGCCGACAACATCAGGGTTTATCTCGACGGAATCCAGACTGACTGCACCATAAAATCAAACGACAACTCATGGGTTGTACTATTCACATACCACCACAGCAACCACCATATCACCATATCCGCAGCCGACTCCATAGGAGCTTGGGGGTTTCCAAGCTGGGTAGGGCAGATAACGGCTACAATATTAGCCGCGGTTTTTATTATTGCAACCATCTTGGTTGTTTGGTTAAGAAGAAAAACCAGACAATGACGGATTTAAGCAACTATCCTGCTTTTAAAAGAGGGCCCTTGAGCAACGTAGCAGTACTTGCCTATAATTAATGATGATTGCTGGAAGTAATCATCAAGTCAACTTGTACGCCGGATACTATTCGACGTAAATTGCTGGCTGATAAGGCATTGCCATTGTCGCACGGTGTTTGGGATCAAAACGCTGAGCCTCGGATTCGCTATAAACTGCAGTCTCTGCGTTGAAGCGGTCTTTTAGAAATGCTAGGGCATCGGTGAGTATTGTTTTTTCATCGATAACACCGATTTTTGCCATGTTTGCTTTGCGATCGCCTGAAATCTTTGTTAGAGATTTGATGATGCGGGGCACCAGCGGTGCTATATCTTTCATATATGGTTTGAGTTCGGCGTCTGCGGCAAATTCCCTCATCAACTCGTTGATTTTAACTTCTCCCGTCAAGGTTTTCTCAACGATTTTTAGGTAAACCTGCCATTTCCAGTGTGCCGCCGTATAGTAAACTATGCGGTTGGGCGAGATTTTCATGGCTTTTAGAATGTTGTTTGTGTCAGCCATAACGTCTGTGACAAGCGCTTCCTGTTCCAGCGCGATTACATCCACTTTGCCGGTGTCATAAATCGGCCACTTTGCGGTGCTAATGAAACCTGCCTCGTCTGTTTGGCTCCAGAGTTCCTCACAGAGAAACGGTGCAAACGGTGCAAGCAATTTCAGCCAGTCCTTAACCACTTCACCCAGCGCTTTAGCTTCGGTGCTACCTTTCCGCTGGATATACCATTTCAGGTCATTCCAAGTTTCAAACAGTGCCGTCTGCAGAGCAGTGCGGGTTTTAAGCTCGTCAAGTGCAAAGGTAACATCTTTTATGCGTTGTTGCATTCGGCTTGCCAGCCACCGCTCCAGTGGGGTATCGTCAGCTTTTTTAGCGGATGCAATAATGTTGCTTGCAAAACCCATAAGTGAATCAAATTTGAACTTTAAGTCGTTGATGTTGTCAGCCCGCCAGTCAGGATCATCCATACCCTCCGCACCCAGCAACAGGCCGCATCGAGTGGCATCTGCACCATATTTTTCAACTGCACTTTTCAAGGTGATAAAGTTGCCTTTGCTCTTGTGCATGCCTTGCCCTTCAACCATGAGCATGCCGTTGACGCCGATGGCTTTGGGCCAATGCTGAGGCGGAAACAATGCAGCATGGTGAAATATACAAAATGAGAGGTGGTTTGGGACAAGTTCTTTGGCACTGTTGCGTAAGTCAAAGGGGTACCAGTAGAGGAATTCGCTACGCATCGCATCCAGCAGGTCTGTGCTGATATCTGCGGTTTTTGCGGCTGAGGTTTTGTCTCCTTTGCCCAAGAAGATATAGTCGAATACTTCAGATGTAAGCGATTCAGGTTTGATAATGTTTCTTGTTATCTGTGCATTTATGGTATAGAACGCCATGTAAATGGTACTATCGCTAAGTGTCTCGATTATCCAGCCTTTGCCCCAGGGCAGGGGCGTGCCAAAACCAGTGGTTCTTGCGCATGCCCACTCACGGAGCCAATCTATAACAGTGTTGAACCATGGCTTAGCTGAGTCGGGGTAAACGGTGAGCTGAGCGACGACTTGGTGGGCGAGTTCTTTCCATTGTGGATCTGAGTAATTGAGAAACCATTGGTCTGAGAGAATTTTGACGATGCACTGGGTCATGCAACGACAGACCACAGGCTCTTTGAGGTCATACATGCTGTCGGCGGCGCCCAACCCCTTGAAGTCAGCAATCAGGGTATCTTTGGCTTCGCGGACGCTTCGACTGGCGTATATACCGCAGTTTGCTTTGAGCATGCCGCTGTGGAACTCTTTTTTGTAGAGTTCATTGGTAGCTTCATCAGCTTTAGAGTCATTTTGGTCTGCTATGCCCATTTTTTCAACGATTTCAGCAGCGGGATACTCGCCAAAGCCCTCTACTTTTATGATTGAAACGGGCTTAATTGCTAAAACCATTGATGGATCTACTCCGAATTGAGCAAGCACCTCAGGTTTTTTCTGTAAATCACGCAACGCAAGATAGTCGTAGGGAGCGTGAGCGGGAACGCTGTAAACGACACCTGTGGCAGTTTTGGGGTCGACAAACCATCCAGGCAGAATAGGAAACGTGAGATTAGTGATGGGATTGGTGAATGATTTGCCGATAAGTTCCTTACCCAAAAAATCGCATCTAACAGTAACGTTGTGTTTCTGCTCTTTGAGTTTCTCCGCCGCTTGTTGACTGATTATCCAAATTTCGCCGTTAACATCTGCTTCCACGTATGTAACATCGGGATTTATCCACATGTTAGTTATACCATACACTGTTTCAGGGCGGAAAGTCGCTGCAGGCAAAACTCTGCCATCATCGAGACGGTATTTTATGAGAGTGTACTCTTCGGGGGTGACACCTTCACCGCTTTGACGGTCGTGATCACCTGTGGGCGATTGATCTTTGGGACACCAAACCACTGGGTGAGTTCCCCGCGTGACGTAGCCTTTTTCCTTAAGGTTCGCGTACTGCCACTCAATGAATTTTTGGAAAGCCAACATCGTAGTGGTGAATTCCCGCCGCCAATCCACCGAAAAACCAATACTCTTAACCGCAGAACGTCCTTCGCTAGTATAATATTGAGCCATATAGAAGGGGTCAACAAACTTTTTGAGTTCCTCCTCAGGCACACCGTCAACGTCACGAAGCACTTTGATATAGGCTTCATCACCCCGAGCTACACGCTGAGAGGCGCCAAGCAACGGCTGCCCTGTCCAGTGCCAACTCCAAGGCCAAAGCACATTGAAACCCTGCATACGCTTGAAGCGGGCATAAGCATCTACACGGGAAGCCGTAAAGGCATGACCCACATGCAGAGGACCATTCATATATGGAAACGGGAAAGTCACCAGCTTTTTTTGACGATTTAGATCCGGGTCGGCCTCGAAAAGACGCGCTTTTTCCCAGCATTTTTGCCATTTCTGCTCGATTTGCTTAGTAGTCTGGCTCATGAATCCCACTGATTAAAACTTAGGCTATTAAGAGTTTTGCTTACACATGAAAAGAATATTTAGCTTAGCCGCTACGAAAAATATATGAGACATAGCGGCTTGTTGGAGCACCGTACTGTCGGTTAGATATGTCAATGTTACATTTTACCTGCAGGAGCAAGTTTGCGATCAAGTGCTAATTGGCGGAAAAATACTCTTAAGCATCCCTGTATTCTATGCTGAGTTATGTTCTTCCATGTACTCCTCACCAGCGATTGTAATCTGCAATGTAAATATTGCTTTGGAGAAAGTCTCGATGACTTTGATGAGGAATTCGGTGATGATATAGAAGTTGATTATAATCTGCCTCGAACCCTTAATTACGATATAGAGATGCTTAATAGATTCTGTCGTCAAGACCTCGATTGTGTCCTTACTTTCTATGGCGGGGAACCGCTTATGCAGGCAACTAAGTTGCGAGAAATCATGGATAGAATTACACCAAAGTATTATATGATGCAGACCAACGGCTTGTTGCTACATAAGCTGGAGTCAAAATATGTTAACCGCTTTCACACTTTGCTTGTCTCCATCGATGGCGAAGAAAGCCTGACTGATCATTACCGGGGAGAAGGCACATATCAAAAAGTCATCGATAACCTCAAACTTATAAAACAAAACAGCTACCCTGGTGAATTAATCGCCCGCATGACCGTCATGGAACAAACGGATATAGAAAAACAAGTCAAATATCTCCTGTGTAATGATGAGTTATCTTTTACCTCGATTCATTGGCAACTTAACGCTGGTTTTTGGGGCAATGATTATAATCGTCGAAATTTTGAAGAATGGACCAAAACCAGCTATATTCCCGGAGTGGATGCACTGACACATTTTTGGGTTGATCATATGCAGCAAAAAGGTGAAGTGCTCAAGCTCTATCCGCTTTTAGGCATCGCAAATTCGCTTTTGCATGAGGAGAAAGATTGTTTGATGCGGTGCGGAAGCGGCTGGATAAACTACTCGATCCAAACTGATGGCTATATTATGCCCTGTCCAACAATGTGGGGCATGAAAACCTACTATCTTGGACACATAAAAGATGCGGATCCCCTGCAGTTACCCAAGGTGTTTGTTCAAGAAAAGCCCTGCAACCAATGCAAAATCCTTAGCGTTTGCGGCGGTCGATGCCTCTACACAAACATCACCAAACGCTGGACAGACGAAGCCTACAGCAAAGTCTGCTATACAGTGCAACAATTGATTGAATCCATACAGACGGAAATGCCCCGAATAAAACAGCTCATCAAAAACGGCCAACTGACTCTGCAGGATTTTGATTACGTAAAATATAATGGTGCTGAAATCATCCCCTAATAATTTAGGGGATTTAGTGTGATTTATATCTCGTTAGGCAAAGAGGGTTTGCTTCTTATGCTCACGCCTCATCCCAGAGATACACCTCAGAGATACAATACATCATCTTTTGCTCTTTGGGGGTACTTTTGAAGTGCCAGTTTCCTGTTGGGTTCCGTGCACTTGTTCACATTTATCAATGAGCAGAAACTTGGTTATAATATTGGATAAGCAAATAAGCTGGAGTGCTGTTGGTTAAAAACTCTTGTTTATACTTGTAACAAAAAATAAAAGGAAGGGTTTATGCACCCTTTTTGGTGACTTCTTTGACTGCGCCGGCTGCAACAGTTGTGCCCATGTCTCGGATTGCAAATCTGCCGAGTTCGGGGAATTCAGTGAATGGCTCTATTGCAATGGGGTGCAGTGGTTCCATGCGGACCCAAGCAGCATCACCGGTCTTTAGGAAGCTGGGGTTCTCTTCGGATACTTGGCCTGTGCGAGGGTCGATTTTCTTGATGAGTTCAACAAAGCGCACTGCAATTTGTCCTGTGTGATAGTGGAGTACTGGTGTGTATCCTGCTGCGATGGCTGTTGGATGGTAGATGACGATTATTTGACCAATGAATTCTTTTGCAACGGTTGGTGGATTATCAACTGGACCAGCAACATCCCCACGGTGAACATCATTCTTTGCGATGCCTCTTATGTTCATACCGACGTTGTCGCCTGGCTCTGCTAATGGAATACTGGTATGGTGCATTTCAATTGATTTAACTTCAGCAGTTTTGTTGGAGGGCATAAAGATTATGTTTGCACCTGGTTTGAGAACACCAGTTTCTACGCGGCCAACTGGAACGGTGCCGATACCAGTGATTGTGTAAACGTCTTGAATTGGAACACGGAGGGGTTTGTTTGTTGGCTTTGCTGGAAGTTCTAGTTGATCAAATGCTTCCATCATAGTTGGGCCAGTGTACCAGGGCATATTTGTGCTTTTTACAGCCAAGTTGTCGCCTTTCCAACCTGAAACTGGAACGAAGTTAATTTTCTCAATTTTGAAGCCGACCATGCGAAGCATCCTTGAGATTTCGTTCTTCATTTCTTCATAGCGGTCTTTGCCCCAGTTTACTGTGGAGTCATCCATCTTGTTGATGGCAACGATCAACTGACGTATGCCTAAGGTGAAGGCTAAGAATGCGTGTTCACGTGTTTGACCGCCCGGGCCGATACCTGCTTCGAACTCGCCTTTCTTGGCTGAGCTGAAGAGGACGGCTGCGTCAGCTTGGCTTGCACCGGTGATCATGTTTTTGATAAAGTCTCTGTGTCCGGGTGCATCGATGACGGTCATATTGTATTTTTTAGTTGGGAATTGGAGGAACCGAAGGTCGATGGTGACACCGCGTTCACGTTCTTCTTTGAGGTTGTCTAGAACCCAAGCGAAGTGGAATGTGCCTTTGCCCATCTGTTCTGCTTCTTTCTGATAAGCATCGATTGTTCTCTGGTCAATAACGCCGGCTAGGTAAAGTAAGTGGCCGGTGGTAGTTGATTTACCATTGTCAACGTGCCCCATGATGATAATGTTTAGGTGGGGTTTGTCACTTTTGCTCATTTTTCAATCCTCTATTAATTTATCCTAATTTTGTGAAACCGTTAACAAAACAGTTCTTCCCATTATTTTAATCTTATGATTTACTGTGGATGTGAAATACGGTTAAAAAACCCAATCGGATAGGAAAATTACGGCACATCTGTGCACACAATACAGCTATAACTGCGAGCACCTATGCTATTTTATGGACGCAGGCGGTGCAACCATGCAGGGTGTATCGGTAGTTACAACCACATGGAATGAGAGAGAAACCATCAGAGAGTTAATCGGTAGAGTTAAAACCACCCTCCAATGTGTCCAGCATGAAGTGATCGTTATTGATGATAGTTCGACTGATGGCACGCTCCAAGCCGCTGAATCTCTAGCGGATATTGCACTGGCTAAACCTCGAGAGGGGCAAACTAAGGGTTTGTTGTTTGGCGCTAAACTAGCAAAATTTCCGACTATAATTACGATAGATGCGGATTTGGAGAACCCACCTGAATTGATAGCGACTCTTGTTGAGAAATTGGGTGCATATGATGTGGTGGTGGCTTCGCGAAGGAAACTGCCGCGGTTCTCAGAGCACTGGGCAGCTAAAACGTTGGGTAAAATTGTGGGTGTGTCTGATTTTTACTCTAACTTTCGGGCGTATAGAAGAGAAACAATCGTTGATGCTGATTTGTTAGGTGGAGAAACTTTTGGAGGTGAACTGCTGATTTTAGCTAAAAAGCATGGTTTTAGGGTTGGTGAGTTGATGTATGATGCGCCGTCTAGACGGTGTAAACCCCGAATAGGCGGTTCACTTAAAGCAAACCTTCGCATATTGGTGGCTTCGTTGAAATGCTGGTTTATGTATTATTCATAGCTTTACCCAATGAGTTTATCATCGACTTTCTTTAGTTGGTGTGCTGTTTTATGAGGTGGATTTTGTGTTGCCTTTAAGCAGGGATTTTGTGCCTACCCATTCAACCAGTGGGTAGCCGACTATGATTTGGCACCAAAAAGTCAGCAGGCGTGCCAGTGTGGTGGCGGCACCCGCAACGGCCATGGGGACACCGTAGAGGACAAAGAGGTTAATCATGGTGACTTCTACTGCGCCGACGGGGACGCCGGCTGTTAGGGTTTCAACGGTGGTGATTATGCAGTATACAGTCGCTAAATCGATCAGGGAGATGGCGGTGAAGTCGAGTGCGTAGAAAATCATCAAGTATACGCTAAGGTTGAATAGCCATGCGATCACTGCGTAGACAATGGGTTTTATGAGGCGCCGCGGTTGGTTTTTGAAGGTTTTAAAGACACCGCTAAAGGAGAGAAGGCTGTGATAGATCTTGGTTCTAAATTTTTCCTGCTTTGAGGAATCTTTTATGATGTGTTTAATTATCCACATTGCGATATTTGTTATTTTGTCTGTTGCTGTTTCTTTGAAGGCAACCAAAAAGACACAGGCAATCACTACTGCAGTGCCCGAGATTACCAGAATAATTGGGGTGATGAGATAAATCGGTAACTTGCGGGTGAAGAGTAGAAACAGAAAGCTGATAATTAATCCCCCTGAATACACAAAAGTGCTGATTATGCGTGAACCCAAAACGGTGGCTGCGGCAATGCCGGTGTCATTTTTGATTTCTTTTTGGGATAATGCAATACGGACAACTTCACCGCCTATGGTTGCACTTGGGATGATGAGTTCAACAAAGTTACCTATCCAGTTGTAGAGGAACAGTTTTCGAAATTTTACTTTAACAGAAAGGATCTCTAAGAGGCTGTGCCAAATTAGAGAGTCAAAGATTACCCCAGCAAGCAATGCACCCACGGCCAATATGAGAAACAGCGAATACTGATAGACATCTAAGCCTCTTAGAAGGGTGAAAAGCCCCTCAAACCCCACAAAAAACCATAAATACAAAATGAACGCTACCAAACCTAGAGCCATAAACAGAAGTGTTCTTCTTCCAGCTAAATGCAACCTAAATTCTCCACTTGTCGGTAAAACTGTCCGCCGCCAAAAATGTGCAACCAATGCAAGTGATTTACTTTTCACGGCTTGCCAAAAAGTCTGCTTGCCTACATAACAGCGTATAAGACAACATATACAAATTGGCTTTTACTGCATATTAATCAAGCGGCAAGGGCAAAGAAACAAGGCAATGTGGCAAAAACCGCTTAAAAAGAAAACAGATAGGGCAATCCATTTTATGGGCACAGCACCAAAAGACAAGGATTTGTTTAAAAAAAGAAGCCCACTCAGATGCAACTCCAAGAGTATAGACACAATTATGGAAATAACTCTTATCTACTTGAAGGGCATACAAAGCAACGATGCATATGCAAAACGACACAGAAGCCAAAATCAGACAAGACCTTCTCATAGAAATTCAAACACTTGAGCAGAATTACCGTGTACTCTCAGCTTTTCTCTCAGGAACAGACTACGACCCCGCGACCGTTGGAAGCAGCCTCCAAACCTTTAAGGACAGCCTCAGCCGCGCCAGCACCTATGTTCTTGCCCTCTATAACCTCAAAGGTCAACGTGTCAACATACCTTGGGAATCCCTCTTCTCTAGTCTCGACTATGCCCTGACAACACTCTCTGTTTCGGCGTCAGTTAAGCAAAGAGATGTTGTTCGGACGATTCTGGCTATGTCTAAAGAGCAGATGCAACAAGTGCTGTCTTACTTTTTGGCGCTAAAAGAATCCCTCACAAACTAACAGCTATTTTGTTTATCGCTAAAAAGCGGTTCTGCTTAGAGGAATTCTATGTATGCGTGTGTTGGGGTGGGGTATCGCAAACTCTTTTTAGACGCACTCCGCTATTTTGAGTCTAAAGATGAGGGGTACTAACGTTAGACCAAACCAGCTGTAGCCAGCTAGATCAGAATAGAGAAGCATTCTTTGTAAAACATAAGTATCGATTGGCGCTGTTGGTTTTTCTGGTTATCTTTGTTGCCGCGGCAACGTATAATCTGGGTTATATGTCGGTGCAGTGGGATGAAATGCCCCACCTCTATGGGGGTTTGCTGCTAAATCGGGGACAAATTTGGGATTACATGACCACATATGGCTACTATCCACCTGTCTTTGATTTAGTCACAACCGGTGCCTTTAGCGTTTTAGGCGTAAACGAAATTTCGGGTCGCCTTGTTGCTGTTGTCTTCTCTGTGTTAGCGGTTTGGGTTCTCTTTGAATTCACCAAGCGTGTCTACGGTGCCAAAACCGCTTTTATCGCTAGTGTCCTCTTAGGCACCATGCCGGGATTTTTTTGGCTTAGCCGCGTTGCCATGATAGAAACCATGCTCGTATTCTTCTTTACGCTGACTATGTTTGCGTTCTATACCTGGCTGTTCAAATCCGACAGCCGTCGTGCACTGGTTTTTGCCGGTTTAGCGTTGGGAGTGGGGATATTGGCAAAGTACCAGATAGTTGTCGCCGCCTTGGCTATGCTTTTGAGCATACTGTTTTTAACTCGAAAGCGTCTCAAAAATAATTTAGCAAAGTTTCTGCTAATAGGGGTCATTGCTGTCTTGGTTGTTGCACCGTGGCTCCTTGCCATCTACAACTACAACGGCATGACAAAATTTGAAACCCTTCAGTATGTTATGTCTGAGGGTGGGCAAGACCGGCCCGCTTATAGCAATCGCTTCCAGCCGTTTCCCGTCTTCTATCTTGTCGAGATGACTTGGCCCTTCAACGACATAGCGGTCCATCCTATCGTGTTGCCCATCTTCATTTTGGGTTTATGTGGACTTGGCTTGTTTGCTTATCGCCGAAGCAAACAGGATGTTTTCTTCTTAACGTGGTTTTTAGTGGTTTATGTATTCTTTACATTAGTTCCCAACAGGCAATGGCGCTATGTAACGCCCCTGTTTCCGATCCTTGCCATAGCGGCCGCCTGTTTTATTTTGTTTCTCTACAATAAGTTGCAGATGTGGAAACCCACACATACCGAAGACCAGGGAGTAAAATTGAAAAAAATTGCGGCCGCCGTCTTTATTGCCCTAATCATCGCCACAGTTGCCTACAGCGGTTATAACGCCTATGAGATGACTGAACGCGACCAAATCCATATCCCAGTCAAAGAAGCGACTGCCTACATGGCGGGAAACATGACCCAAAATCAGTCGGCGGTGTTGGTTTGCAGCTTTAATTTGCTCAACCAAGACATGTTCCGCTTTTATTTACCGGCCAATATGTCCAGCGAGCAAATTTGGCAGTACCCCGCCTTAGCTGTTGATGCCTTCACACCCAATTTTGATATAACTGAATTTATGGATCTTTGTGTTGAGAGAAATGTAAAATACATAATTCTCTACGATTTTGGTGTGCGCACCCAGTTCTTTAACACAACACTAGATTACACGCAGGTAAGACAGATGCTCTATGAGACCGGCCGGTTTGATGACCCCTCAGAGAGACCGTTTTGGGGTGAATATCATGGATGGTATGGCTATCGAATTTTTCTTATCCCTTTCTAGACTAACAAGGATCGGTTTCAAGGAGTTCGAAGCCGGTTTCTTTGTTTTTAGTCCGTTTGGCTGTGCCGCCGCTTAGCTCTAAAATGACGACTTCGCCTATCTGCCACACATCCACGCCGGCCCGTACGCAGCCGGTGATGGTGTTGTCGCCTCTGCCAAAGCTTGCGTGCATATGTAGTTTGGGTTTGCCGGTATCATCACAGAATATAGTGCCTGCGCCGACGCCTTCGTGTACCCCCTGCAGCAGTGTAATCACTGGATCCGGCGGCAGGGCTTTGCCGTCTTTGGGGCCCACGATAACTTTGCTTTGGTTTTCTGCGCCGCCCAAAAAGAAGCATAACGCAGCCTTGATTTGTTTTTCTGTAGCAAAATTTTCTATAACTTCATGTATACGTTCGTTTTGGTGGAGTCGGAGGATAAAAATTCTTCCGAGCTGGGCTTGAGTATAATTCAATGGTTACGCCTCGGGATTAATGGTTGGGGAGGCTTCTAAAAGGTTATGCTAGTCAACGGTTGGGAACCCGGTTGTGTCAGGGGGTCATGATTATGGTTAGGTCTGTGCAGAGGCTTCCGCCTCCGGATGAGCCAACGATTGGGACATAACACTCACCAAGTAGCATTAGTTTCCCTTCCGCAACGTTTGTGATTAACTTGGCAATTCGCTCTATAGAAGATAAACGCAAACAAGAGAGTTCTTAAAATTAGAAAAAGCTTGAAAGTTGCTTTTGTTTAGGCTCCTCTTTGCTAAAACCCGCCACTCTAACGCCGACACGGCGTATTTCCAGTGGTGATTCGTCTAGAAACCGTTCAAACAGCATCCGCACATTGCGCAGGATTGTATCCTTATCCTTGGCGGACTGTTCAAGTGTGACGCTGCGTGTTTTGCCGCTTAAATCCACATTAACGACATAAATTGATACTGTTTTGAAGCTATAGCCTTTTTCGGTAAGCTCTTTGTAGATGGGTTCGACGAGTTCACTGGTTTTTTGCAGAATAAACTCTAGGTTATGGGTATCCTGTTTTAGTGTACCGATTTTGCTGATGGATTCTGCTTCGCCCTGTTCCTGTACGGGTTCGTTATCGACGGCGTTGGCGGCATTGTGGAAGTAGAGGCCCAGGGCTTTGCCGAAGGTTTCGATGAGACGTGGACAGTCATATTTGGCGAGTGCACCGATGGTTTTGATGCCCATCTGCTCCATACGGATTGTTGTTTTTTTACCCACTCCCAGCAGGCGATCAACGGGCAATGGAGCGAGGAATGTTTCGGCATTTTCGGGTTTTATGATTGTTAAGCCGTTGGGTTTTTGGCTATCGCAGGCGATTTTGGCGACGAGTTTGTTAGGTCCGACGCCTATGGTGAAGGCGATGCCGACTTTGGTTTTCACGTCAGTTTTGATTTTTTGAGCGTAATCGTACGCTTTTTCAAAGCTCCCCTCAACCTGCTTTGTTACATCTAGATAAGCCTCGTCTACGCTGACTTGCTCGAGTGCAGAGGCATATGTGCGAAAGATGTCCATAATACGGTTGCTGATTTGGCTGTAGTATTCGTGGTCAACTTTGAAGAAAACGGCGTCTGTGCCTTCTAGTTTGTGTTTGGCCATAAACAGCGGCAGTCCTGATTTGACGCCGTAGCCGCGGGCGATATAGTTGCTTGTGGATACGGCCCCGCTTTCCTCGGTGCGGCCTGAATAGACACCTACAACGATGGGTTTGTCTTTGATGACGGGGTTGCGGAGTTCTTCGCATTGTGCAAAAAAGTAGTCAAAATCGGCAAGAAAAATGATGCGGTTTTGCATTTTAATCGCTCCTTTTTGGCATAAGCCAAGATCCATCGCAGGTGGCGGTGCTTAACCCGTGGAGGGCTTCGCGGCAAACCCCAAACTGCATACCCTGCGCTAACACTGTAGCGCGTATGTCCTTGAACAGTTTATATCGGTACTCGCCAGGTAACAATACGCTACCCCCGACTTTTTCGCCCTCTCCGAAGTAGAGGGGTTTTAGTTGCTCCATCACTTTGGGTAAGGCTTGACAGAGACGGTTCCAGTTATCGGGTTTGGCTTTGTAGGTGGAGCAGGTTATGTGTTTGATGCCTATATTGGCGAGGGTTTTGATGAGTTTTTGGGGTTGATCATTTATGTGTGGAATGAGTGGATCGATACGTATTGAGACTGGAACGCCTGCTTTTTGGAGGTCTTGGGCGGCTTGGATACGTTTGCTTGGGGTGGGTGCGTTGGGTTCGAGGATTTGGGCTATGAATTCGTTGTCGGTGGTTATGGTTAAGGCTACCGTCGCAGGTATCCTACATAGCAAGTCAGCGTCTCGGGCGACTAGGTTACTTTTGGTTATGATTTGAATTTTACAGCTACAACCAGCTAAAATCTCCAGACAGCGCCGTGTTAGCCCCTCAGAGGCTTCCATTTTGGGGTAGGGGTCAGAGGAGTTGCACAGTGAGAGGGTTTCACCATTTAGTTTTATAGCTTCCCGCCGAAGCATGTCAAGACAGCCCTTTTTTGGGTGGACTTCCTTAAAGTTTGGAATGTAGCTTGTTGCGTAGCAGTAAAGACATTGGTGGTCACATCCCGTGTAGGGATTAAACGTGAGTTTGCAGGGACATGTGCAGAGGCCGGAACGCCAAGGATCAAAGTTGCTAATCAACGGCATCGTGACTTCAGCTACCAAATAAATCTGTTTAGCTATATTTTCTTATCCTGCATTTTTAGGATTCAAATTTATCTTCATATATAAACCGACAGGATTTTTATTCGATTCAAAGTAGAAAAAGATCACTAATATTAGAGTCTAAGCATGCTTGCATCTCTTACGCCCCCACAAGACGGTTCAATTTAAGTATATGAACCGACAGTTCATCATCAGCTTCAGCTTTTCCTCGTCGATGAGCAACATGTACTATACCGCTTTTTGGTTTATGGCCCCTTTGGTGTAGGGTACAAATTCGCGGATCTGCTCGATGCTTGTTTTGCCGGTTTTTTCGCGTTGCTCTTTAGAAAGCTTTGCGGTGATCGATCGCATGATCATCTGTAGAAGCTCCTTACCTTGATAGTCTCCGGGAAGCAGAGTAACGTAGGTTTTAGTTTTTGCTTTCACTGAGTCTATAGGGCCACCGACAAAACAGGTTTCATCATCCACCGATATGCCTATGGCAATTCTAAGCGGTGTATTGCGGTACCAATTACGCTTACCCACCACAAAAAATGCACCATGAGGAATGGATTCCCCGCTTGGACCGCTTTTACTTAGCTGATCTACTTTGACCCAGTAAACATCGGCTGATCCAGCGTTTTCCCGCCAAGCCCGTGAAAAAGAAGCCGCATACTCTGCCGCCTCCTTGAGCGCTTGTTCGGTTATGGATTTGCCTTCGGCTTTGATGACAACAAAAGGCGAGCCGGTGATTTCTGCGTGAAACACAACGTCTTCTTGTGTGGTGTATTTTTTTATGATCACCTCGTTGCTCACTGTGTCTTTACCTGCCGCCACCAAAAAACCATCGGAAGTGGTGAACCAGCGGAACTTCTCATACCACTGTTTGTTCGCCATCGCCTCTTTGCGTTTAGAGAGAGCTTCCATGATTTGGGCAGGTTTGAGACTTTTAAGCGCCTCTGCCTCTTGAAGTTCCCGCTCGACTTCGGCGAGTTTCTTTTTTGATTCACTGAGTGCGGCGTGGGCGCCTTGGGCTTTCTGTTTTGCCAACTTGCCCTTCTCATAGTAGACGTTGGCGTTTTCAAAGAGCGATTTGCGCAAACTAAACCCGAAATGGTAACCGTCGATGGAGAGGTTAAGTGATAGGTTCTTGCCGTCGAAGGATTCCGTGTATGAGGCGGGGGGTTTACCGGATTTTTTGGCGGTCATAACCTGCCCGATTATGGCTTTCCAATCATACCCTTGATTATTGGCTCTAAGAAGCTGTTCCTGAAAAGTCTGAAGCTCATTGAAATGGGCATAGATAACATCCCCAATCTGCTTGTCACGTTCAGTTTTCTTTTCTTCTTCAGCGATGGATTTCTCCTGTTCAGCCACGACACGTCTCAAACGCGCCGTTTCCTGTTTGAGCCTGTCAACTTCAACTGTGCCGGCTGCTTTCTCAACTGCCATAACGCGCAGATAAAACTCATCAAGTGCCCCATTGAAGGACTTAAAGGGCTGGATTTGGCAACCTGCATAGCGTACAAGCCTGAAGGGTACCGCATCCAAAAAGCTACCCTCCGCATCAAGGATTATAGCCGGTTCCAGTTTGCTCTCTAAAACTGCGGCCAATAAAATCTGCATGGCCCCAAAAACCGCTGATATCTCTGTTTCTGTGAGTTCTTGGCTTTTTTTGGTTTTTTCTATGCCTGCTCTGAGCAGAAGCTCCTCTGCATAGACACCCCCGATGCCCAAAAACCGTGCCAACGTGCGCACTACTTCAGCGTCGCCTGCACCTTTTAAACCCACTTCGAGTTCGGGCTGGGTAATTTTGAATGGATCTTTGCCGCTTGGGGGTGGATATACCAAAACCTGACTCCGCTGGATGTCACGATCCCGCATATGCTTAAAGTACATGGCTTGGATGATGATGTTCTGCTCGTTTGTGAGTATCATGTTACCGTCGCCGAACAGTTCCACAACGAGGTTGAGCATGCCCGTTTTGGTTTCAAAGGTTACTGTTACGATACGCTCAAATGCATACTGCTCGATTCGCCTAAGCCAGGAATCTCTGAGGTAGCGACGTATGAGCATACAAAACGGCGGCGGTTCAGCGGGGCTTTCTTCGGCGTAACTAGTGCTGTGGAGTCGTCTGCCAGCGTCTATAACGATACGGATGGGGGGCTGATCGGTTTTGTGGAGTTTAAAGATTAGAGTTTTTTCGCCGAACTGGTAGATGTTGTTTACACGGGAATCGGCGATTATAGGCTGAAGCTCTTTGACTACGGCGGATATGTCAAAGCTTGTGAGTTCTTTTTTGGGCAATGCTGGCACCAGTTGGTTGTATAGTGTTGGGCTATAAATTAACCATTTTCCAAACCAAACTGATTTTTATAGCGCAGAAATGGTTAATACTTGGGTATCCTTTTTAAGAAGGCATAAAATATAGTGTGCCAAGGATTAGGTTTAGATGACTCCTACCGTTCAGCTCTACTGTATTCGAATCGCATTAGGTTTAGTCTCAGGTATTATAGCCGCCACTTTTGCTCAGTTCGCTTTCAGCTATGCCACCGGTTTTTCACCGTTATTCAACTGCATATCGGTAGCCTTAATCATCTATTTAGTAACCTTCTACATCCTAAAAGCCAGCTACAAAAATAAAATAGAGCAACAATCAAAGATTCTCAGCACAGGAATAGGCATATACTTCTTTTCTTGGCTAGTAGCTCTTGTGGTTGTCTACACTATAATGCAGATATATTTGGTGTAGAAGGCAGTTTTAGCTATCTTCTTTGGCTTCTTTAGCTTCTTGGGCTTCTTTTAAAAAGTTTGCGATTGTAGCTTGGCTTTTGTCGCTCTTTAGGGTTTCAATTTTTTCTTCTCCAGATGCTTTTTCAGGTGCGGGAATATTCATACGTGAGAGAATACGCATACAGTCAGCCCAGGCAGAAAAGTATCCCCGATCAAAGTCACCGTGCAGACCATTACCCATGTGTACAAGAAATTCTTTGCGGTGATCGTTTAAGGCTACTTTATCAGATACATCCACCTTTGAAAAAAAGGCGTAGTCATCGGTATTTTTGCGGGACAGATACATACCGTAGAGGGCGCGGAAGTATCCTCGGTTCCATTCGGTTCTCTGCATTTTCTGTTTAACACGTTCCAGCTCGCGTTCAGCTTCAGCAAATTGTCTGTTGACTATGAGTTGGAAGTATCGGGTAACTAAGGCTTGTGCAATAGGCATGTTTAGCGTCCACGGGATTTAGTTGCTTTCTCTTCTTCAGAGACATCCTCTATTCCGTTCTCGGTGACTTTAAGTATTTCCTCTCCTTCGGGCAGATATGGGCTTGAAACCAGTCTTGCGATTCGGATCGGCCCATGTGAGGCACGTCGGAGGTAGACCCGCGTATGGCTTGTGTGACCAACAATGTTACCACCGATAGGGTGGATAGCATCGCCAAAGAATTGGTCGGGTTTAGCCATAACTTGGTTGGTAACAACTGCCACGGCGTTGAATGCACGGGCTAACGCTGTGAGTTTATGCATGTGCTTGTTGAGTCTTTGCTGTCGGGAAGCCAGCATCTCTCTGCCAATATATTCACTTCTAAAATGTGCGGTTAAGGAGTCGATTATAATTAATCTAATGTTGTTTGCCTTAATAATTTCATCAGCGTTTTCAAGCAGAAACATCTGATGATCACTGGTGTAGGCTTCAGCATAGATGATGTTTTTTACGGCCTGCTCGGGGTCTAAGCCGACGAATTTAGCCATCTGCACGATACGTTCCAGTCTGAAGGTGTTTTCAGTATCCACATAGAGAACACCACCGTTGAGACCGCCCCGCTCGGGAGGTAACTGGACATTGATGCAGAGTTGGTGACACATCTGACTTTTACCGCTACCAAATTCACCATAGTATTCAGTTATGGTCTGCGTCTCCAATCCACCAGCAAGGATTTTATCTAAGGCTTTACTACCTGACGATAAACGCAGTACCGCTTTACGCATTTTGTAGAGTTCGTCTGCACGAATAAAGGAGATACCAATTGAAGAACGGGCAGCTTGAATGATTTGGAAGGCTTTTTTTTCACTGACACCAACAGGATCAAGTTCACGACTGGTTGCCATCGCCAGTGACTCAACTGTGTGGTAGCCGAGTTCACGGAGTTTTCCCGCAGTTGCCGGACCAACACCGGGCAAGTCTTCAATAAATTCATATTTCTTTTTATTCTCTTCTATCTGTTGCATCATACTGGATATTTCAGAGTTTTCTTCTTGACCTATGTCGGCGTCTTCTGACATGTTATTCACAGCTTTACGATGATGTTGTAGCATGAGCTATTTAAAATAAACGAATACACTACATTTCTATGGAGGGGAGGGGTGAGTGAAAGTAAAGTCTTGCTCAAACGGGATTAAGCACCAGCTTTATAGCTAGTGGACAGTAAGCAGATAAATATGCGACTGCATTAACCATCAGAGGGCTCAACACCTAACGTGAATAACATGAAGTATATACTTATCATCGGCGACGGAATGTCCGACTATCCGATTCCGGAACTGGGAAACAAAACGCCCCTGCAAGCAGCCATCAAACCACATATGGATACCATAGCTGTCAGAGGCCAAAGCGGTTTAATCAAAAACGTCCCCGACGGATGCACACCCGGTTCCGACGTCGCCATATGCTCAGTGTTAAGCTATAACCCCCGCATCTACTGTACCGGCAGAGGAGCACTTGAAGCACCATCAAGAAACATAAACCTCGGCGCAGATGACACCGCATACCGATGCAACATCATCACAGAGGAAAATGGAGCTATCACCGACTACTCCGCAGGCCACATAACAACCGAAGAAGCAAACCAGCTCATAGCCGCAGTAAAGAAGGCGTATAATAAACCCGGCGAAGTAGAATTTTATCCCGGCTTAGACTACCGCCACTTTCTAATCCTGCGCAACTTCCCTCACCCCGAACAAATCTATTGTAGTCCACCCCACGACGTTATAGGGCAAGCTACCAACGAGGTAATGCCAAAGGCTAAAGTGCCAGAAGCAGAAAACAACACCCAACAGCTCAGAGATATGATCGAGGGCTCCAGAAGTATCCTGCGCAAACACCCCGTCAACCTCGCCCGGGAAAAAGCAGGAAAAAAGCCAGGGAATTTGATTTGGCCCTGGGGCGGCGGAAAAAAACCCTCCATGCCTACACTTAAAGAAAAATTCGGTATAAAATCAGCCGTTATTTCCGCTGTTGACCTTGTTAAGGGATTGGGCACATATGCAGGTATGGACATCATAAACGTAGAGGGCGCCACAGGCTTGTACAACACTAACTATGAAGGCAAAGCGGACGCCGCAATCAAAGCGCTCGAAACACATGACTTGGTTTGTGTACATGTCGAAGCCCCTGACGAAGCCGGGCACACACGCGACTACAAACTAAAAGTGCGCACCATCGAAGATTTGGACAAGAGACTTTTAGGCAGAATCCTAAGCGGCATCAAGGAACCGTATGCAATTGCCATTCTGCCTGATCACCCCACACCAGTAAAAATTGGAACACATACACATGACCCGGTACCGTTCACGATAGCTGCACCAAACCTAAAACCTGACGACGTCAAAACCTTCGACGAATTTTCAGTAAAGCAGGGCAAATTTGGCTTAGTTGAAAAAGATTATCTACTTTCCATTTTGCTTTCCATAGACAAGAGCTAAACGGTAGTTGGACTGGCCTGGGCTGTGCTGATGGCTTTGAGACGCTTAGTTATAACAGTTTGAATTTCGGGGTCATCTTCATGATGTGAAGCATCGATTAAGAGTTTTTTTGCCATATCATGACTTCTGACTCCGAAAAGTTTGGCGAATTTACTGCTACGCTTTTCAAGTATTCGAAAGTAACGAGGCAGAACGCAGACAAAATTTAGAGGGTAATATTTGCCTCGGTCAAGATCTACAACGACAAGCTGGATGGGTTCGGTTCGTTGACTGGAATTTTTTATTGCATAAAGTTTTAGATTCATTTACCCACCTTCTCTGCATGCTTACTAAGTTAGGGATAACCACAAGTTGAATCTGCAGTTACAATAATCCATCACGCCAAACCATATTAAACTTTCCCAAAACTCGCCCAACCCCATCAACCCAACACAAAAACTAAAAAGGAGAAAAAACATCACATAAACCAACAAAAACCTTCAAACTGAATCAAAATCAGTCATCAATGACCAATAACAATGGCAAAAACAAGACAAAACCGAAATCCATAGAGCTACCTGAGGGAACACACCGATCCATCACAGCTGCATGTAAATCGCATTCATTTTGCTTATAGTGATTCCCGATATCCTTTACCCCAGTCATATATTCCTAAGACAAAACCAACGTTGGCTATATAGCGCCCAATACACATGCAACTTGCACTATTAAGTTATCCTTAACTCGGCGCGTCGTAGAATTTTTGCTTTGAGTACACTTGCCTCAACCAGAAAAAAATGATTTCGCATAACAGTAGGATTTGAGAACCTCAAAGATAGAGAAAAATCGCCATTGATTTGAGACCTCAACTGTCCACTCAGCCGAAAAAAGCATATATGACAAGGATCAGTTTTTCATTAAAGACAGTGAAACAGTCATGACTACTGAAGAAAACAACAACGAAATGGTTGTCACCCCATGGGAAGTCAAGGGTAAAGTCAATTATGAACGTCTTATCAAGGAATTTGGCACCCAGCCTCTTACGCCTCAGCTTTTGAGCCGCATGGAGAAATATACAGATAAATTGCACCTGCAACTTGAACGCAAAATTTTCTTCAGCCACCGTGACCTCGATACTGTCTTTGACCTCTATGACAGCGGCACCAAGTTTGTACTCTATACGGGCAGAGGCCCAAGCGGACCCGTTCATATTGGGCATCTGGTGCCATGGATTTTTACGCTACATATTCAGCAGAAATTCAAAACCCGGCTCTATTTCCAAATCACTGATGATGAAAAATACCTTGTTAGCGATGACAGAACCCTAAAAGAAACAGAGAAATGGAGTTATGAAAACGCGCTTGACCTCATCGCAGTGGGGTTTAAGCCGGATGATACATTCATAATCTATGACACCAAAGACATCGATTTGCTCTACGATATCACCCTTGAAGTCGCTAAACGCATCACCTATAGCACAGTGCGAAGCACATTTGGTTTCCAGGATAGCACCAACATAGGCTGGGTATACTGGCCTGCGGTGCAAGCCGCACCATGTTTCATACACAAAAAGCTTACCGGTGAAAACGTTCCGGCACTGATTCCCGCCGCCATTGATCAGGATCCTTACTGGCGGGTAACCCGCGATGTTGCACAGAAATTGGGTTACTATAAACCGGCGCAGATTCATTGCCGCTTCCTCCCCGGGCTTGGTGAAGGCGGAAAAATGAGTGCTTCTATGCCGGAAACTAGCATATTCACCATGGATTCACCGGATGTTGTTAAAAAGAAAATTTGGAATGCGTTCACAGGCGGCAAAGGCACTGCCGCAGAACAACGTAAAGACGGCGCTAATCCGGATATCTGCAGCATATTCCAATATTACTTTTATCTTTTTGAGGAAGGCAGCAATAAACTTGCGGAGAAAGAACGTAGATGCCGCGGCGGGGAGATGTTGTGTGGCGAATGTAAAAAAGACATCGTAGAAAAACTCAATTGTTTTCTTGAAGGCCATAGAGAACGCAGAGAAAAGGCCAAAGATATTCTTGAGGAGTACCATATTAAACGCAGATAGATTCTTTGTGTGTTAGTGGAGTTTTGGCTGGTTGGTGTGTTGGGTCAGTAGCCGTCCGAGTTCGAGGAGATATGAGAGGGCTTCGAAATCGGAAAAAGTTTTTGTTTGGCCACTAATTTACCTTCATCCTTAACCAGCCATTCCACCACTAACAAGACTTAAGATAAGTGTAAATCCTTATAAGTCTTATGAATAAAAAAATGTAAAAGCACTTGATGATATATTTTAAAATTTAAAAAACTCGCCTGCAGAACAATGAAGTATCACAGGCCATCTATAAGGGTCCACTATCAACAAACACCACGTCTTGATCCATAATCAGAGAGTTTAGTTTGCAACCGTTTGTGTTATTTGAAAATACAACATACAACATGAACTGATCAGCCAGTATATATCGCATACCAGTTTTTCAGTCCACAGGCTGTTAGAGCTGTTTGAGGCGTTCTCTAAAAAGCTGACGTGCATTCCAAACACCATCGCCCAAAGCGCCGGTGTCAGACAGAACAGGCCTAAATTCTTCTGCCATTACTTTAAAACCGGTCTGCCCCGACAAATCCGCAAGCTGCATCTCAAATATATTGAACTCTTTTTGTATGTCTGTTTCGCCAACAATTTTAGCAAACCAAAGGTCATTTAACGTAAAATACGCCAAAACAATACGCTTAGCATGTTCAAAGTTGGGAACTGTATCTGCCAAATCCTCTTGAGGCTTGAGTGCACTGAAGTAGTCATGGATTGCCCTAAGAACGCCGAAGGCTTCTTGAGCGGTTTCTTTGGCAGTTTGGTTTTGGACAGCGGCAACAATTTTGGCAAAATCTAAATCCAGAGACGCCAGCGTCTGAGCCTTAAAGCTAAATGTATCGCCTAAAGCCTGTGCATAACTCTCCAGTCGCATCCATCCCACATGCTTCTCATGCAATCCCATTAAGATGTCAAATGAGCAATCCACGATAGGCAGAGCAACAGTTATGGCATCCAACAACTCGCGCCTACGCAGTGATGCTTGCTGTGTTTTCTGCAGGTTTTTCTGATGCGCCTCTTGCAACTCCGCAATCTGCTGGACTAATTTGGCAAATGATTCCCCTTTCCGTTTTAGAATAAACTGATATATTTCGTTATTCCAGCTTAGACTAAGCCAGGTACCGAGGCTTTCCACAACCGTTATCTCATAAACCGGAAACTCTTTGGCCACAACCCAGCGTTTCTTAAACAAACCCGCTGAGTTTGAGAATTTGATTTTATCCTCTGCGATTTCATATTTGACAACTGGGAACCCGGTGAGTTTACGGGGTTTAGACTTTGATACCGACGTTTCTTCAGCAGTCTGTTGTTCAGTTTTTTTCTGCCCAAACAGCAACAACGGCACAGCTGGAGTGGTTATAATCGGCATATATGGACAGTTGTGTTGCAGGTCACCTTTGCGATTCATGTAGGTCTCTTCTTCAATCAACACTACTTATGGGTTATGGGTACTTAAAATTTAGCCAAAAACCACCAAACCTCTCGCTGAAACTACTATGACCACTGCTACTGCTGTTGTTGTGGGTACAGTCGCTCTGCTATTGTGGCTGATTGCTGCTACGGGGTTTGTTGTTGGTAATTATTTAGCGTGTCCCCCAGACGTTTCCCTTCCAAATCGTACACCAAGCATATAAATACACAAACGAAAGCCCCACTGCCACCACAGAAAATACCAACCGATACCAAATATCCTTAAACGAAAAATAACTCACCAGCAACTTGGTAGAAAGCGCCGTCAAAATCGCAATTAGAAACAACCCTAAAAAATAAACCCCCATCAGTTCAAACTGACCCAACAGCGCCAACCCCACCGTATTAATCAAAAACGAAACGGGAGAAACAAACGTCATAAACAAAGTTAAATAAAACAAAGCCCGTTGCACCCACCCTTTCTTATAAAAAAATCTCGAAGCAAACAACATCCCCCGAAAACCACTCCGCCCCCATCGAATCTGCTGAATCAAAAACGTCCGAACCACATGCGGTACAATCGTATAAGCCAACGCATTAGACTGAAACACCGACTTACCGCCCATACGCATCATTCGATTCGTCAACTGTCGATCATCCCCAGACGAAAAATGCCGCCCCAAAAACCTCTCATCCACCCACTCATCAACAATTAGCTCCACCTTATCCCGCCTATAAGCCGCCAGCACCCCCGAACAACAAATAACCATACCAAACAAACTCTCCACCCCCTTACGCAACCGAAAAGAATCCGCATACCAAGCCCGTTGCAACCGCGCCAACAAATTATCCAACATCCCCTCATTAGCAACCGCCGCATTCCCACAAACACAAAAAACCCCCTCATCAACAAACGGCTGCACCAACAACTTTATCGCATCTGGCTTAACAACCGTATCACTATCAATACAAACCAAAACCTCTCCACTACACTCCCTAAACCCAGCCGCCATCGCATGCCGCTTACCCATATTCCGCTCAAGCTCCACCAACTTAAAATCACACTCAAGCCGCTTCCGCCTAACAACCTCCAAAGTCCCATCCGTGCTTTTATCATCAATAACCACCAACTCCAACCGATCCTTAGGATAATCAGAACCAAAAATCGAATCAATAGCCGCCCCAATCCCTCCCTCCTCATTATACACCGGAACAACCACACTCACAAACGGCCTATAACCCAAATCACCCATCGGCTGATACAAATAAGTAACCACCAAACGAAAAATCAAATACGGCGTCACCACAACCCCATAAGCCGCCAACACCCAAAACGCCCAATGCCACCCAAACAAATTCACCCGACTCAAATAAAATAACCCCAAAAGAGTAAACGTCAAATAAATAACCACATAACACAAAAAACTCTTCCTACTAATACCAAAAAAAACCACACACCAACCCCCAACTACACTACAGCATCATCAACAACAGCATCAATAACTATAAACCACATTAGAAACCCCAACACCATTAACCAAACAATCCCCGCCGCCGACCGCCCCCTCCGTGCCGTCCCCTTAACAGGCACCGACTCAAAACAAACCAATCCCCCAGAATTAATCTTTGATATTCGCCGTACGCAATCCTCCACCGCACACCCACCACGATACCAAGGGTTAACTGCAATCACATACACAACCACATAACCAAGCTCAATCGAAGCCTCCACCTCAACCTTCCTAGCCGCTACTACAGCCGCCTGCGAAATACCATACCCTCGCGTCTGCGGATATATTTTTGAAATATACTGAGCCACAGGCAAACCAACATTACCCAAGCCCATAGCACACATGCACATCCTACCCTCTCTTCGTAGCGCTTGCTTGTCTTTAGATTTAGAACCCATAAGCCACATCTCGTCATAAAAAAACTTAGTTCCCAAAACGGATTATTACACACCGCGCAATACCACCTTAAATCTAATAAGGCGCAAACAAGGGGGTTTGGGCTTAAGTAAACTCTCCAAGCCAGAACGGTTTGTTTATCTAAAAATCGATAAAATAAAGTTGGTGGTTGAAAAATTATTGGATAGTTGATAGGCGGGTTTGCTATACGAGGTAGCAGGCGCGGATTTGGGTGTTGCCTTTAGTGTCCACATAAACCCTATAGGAACCGAGGGGGTAGGTGTCTGCGGCGTTGTTGTTGATACTAAAGGTCTCTGTGAGGATATGGGTTGTCCCGTTTGAGAGTTCTTCAGTTATGGTTATTTTCAGATCATTTGTGTTACCATTGAGCGGTACAACCACAGCCGTCGGGACAGCATTAACAACCGTGACCTCTGCCTCAAAGTTGAGGATAACATGCATATCAGCAATCGCCTGTGAGAGTATACGAGTCGCTTCGTTAATGACCGCTATGTCATCACCTGCACCAAACCGTCCCGCCTCAAGCCGACCATACACAGCCAAAAGATCCGCATGCACCTGACCCGCGATGCCCATAACCCGCTCAGCCGCCAAAACCGATTCAACACTATACCCAGCAAACAAATCCCTGCGAAACACCCAAGTCTCAACATCATAATACGAACAAAACTCAACAAACACCGCATCATACGCATCCAAGACGCCTGTATCGATAGCCTGCCAGCGAGCAGTCAAAGTAACATTGCCTGTAGTATCTTTAGCTATAATTAAAGAGCCTGATGTAGATATCGTGGTGCCATCAGCATATTCGATAATCCAGCCCAAGAATGTATAGCCCTGCTTGGTGGGATCAGCAATGCTGAGAGGCAAATCAACCACCGTATAAACCTCCAGATTACCAGTGGGATTAGTACCACCCTCTAATTTGTAGGTAATAGCATACTCGGGGACAACTTCAGCCCAGTTTGCAGTGACAACAATATCATTTGCGGGCATAGTAAAGGTTGTCTGGGGACTGTTTGGCAACATCACTCCACCCTCATTGACTGTCCAACCAGAGAAAAGATAGCCGACCCGGCTTCCAGCATCAAGAGTGACAAGCGCACCGGTCACATAGCAGCCAGCACCTGAGGTTATAGCATAACTATCAGTGACATTCACAGTATAAAATGTAAAGGGCATACCATTTGTGTAGCTGATGTCATAGTTGTTATACCCCTGAATGAAGGGTTCCGTCCAAATCACCGCCTCACCAATACATGCATAATACACCGCATCATGGAGAGGGGCTCTATCGTATGCAACAGAAGCACTATTGTTTGAAAACGTTATCCCATCAAAAACAAAGAGCCGCCCAAGATTTTCAGCAACAACCCAAACTCCGCCGCCATCGTTTGAGGCCGTGTTACCAAGAATGGAGCCGTTATGCAACTCAACAAACCCACCCCCCATATATACGCCGCCGCCAGCTACCGCGGTGTTGTTAGAAATTACACCACCAAACATAGTAAACCTAGCAAAAAAATTGGATGCACCGTTGTATACCCCGCCGCCGTTGCTGGCTATATTGTTAGAAATCACACCCCCAAACATAGTAAAACTCTCCAAGTTGTATACACCGCCACCGTTGTTGTTAGAAATCACACCCCCAAACAAACTAAATTTGCCAACACTGTTAAACACCCCGATACCATTGTTGTCAGAAATCTCACCGCCAGACATCACAAAGGTGGCAACATTGTACACGCCACCCGTGTTACCGAAAATCACACCCCCAAACAAACTAAAACTGTCAGCATTAAATATTCCACCCCCACTACGAGCGGTGTTGTTGGAAATCTCACCCCCGGACATACTAAGTGGGCCGCCGAAGTTCCATATGCCGCCGCCACGAGTGATAGCGGTGTTGTCTGAAATCACACCCCCAAACAAACTAAAAGTACCGGCGTTGTGTACGCCACCGCCACTGTCAGCTGTGTTGCTATATATTATACCCTTAGACATCTCAAAAGTGCCCGTGTTGTATACGCCGCCGCCCCACCAGCCTCTGCTGCCAGAAATCACACCCCCAAACATACCAAAGATACCGCCGTTGTATACGCCGCCACCCCAGCCACTGCCGCCGATACCATCGATGGCGCTATTGTTAGAAATCTCACCCCCAAGTAAACTAAAGTTGCCGTTATTGTGTACGCCGCCGCCATGCAGGCCGCTGGCTGTGTTATCAGATATCGCACCATTAGACATTATGAGTGTGCCACCGGGTTGAACAACTACCCCTCTACCGAATACGTCGGCGGCATGTGTTACATTGATGCCGGTAAGCTCCAACACCCCGCCAGCCTCCACAATAAGCGTGTCTACACCAGACGCCCCAACCAGCCTAAAAAATTCAGTCTCACTATGGCTTATCAGTGTAATGGTTTTATCAGCAGCGATAACAAGGGCACTGCTGAGTTCAATGTCTCTCTCAAGGGCAATACTCACAGACGTTACAGATGCTACTTGATTAACCGCGTTTCTAAGCATCGCCTCATCCTCAACGTATATAGGGCTACCAGTGCGAACCCAAAAGGCAGTCAAAACCATATCGCCAACAGTTCCGGGGGAAATACTAAAAGAACCCGGCATCACCACCACCGTACCATCAGCATACCTCACGCTCCAGCCTAGGAAGGTATAGTCCGTCTTAGAGGGCGCTGTGATACTAAGAGGCAAATTATTTGTAGTGTAAACTGTTGGATTAGTAACTGAGTTGGTGCCTCCATCTAACTCGTAGAAAATATCATACTTGCCAATATCTGCCACCCAGTTTGCTGTAATAGCAACATCACCCTCAGGCATAATAAAAGACGTCTGAGGATTATTAGGCAACACCACATCACCCTCATTGAGGGTCCAGCTAGAGAAAAGATAGCCGTCTCGAGTTCCAGCATCAACAACAATCAACGTACCAGCCATATAGCGGCCTGCACCGGAGGATGCGGCATAACTGTTAGCTACAATCACACTATAAACCAGACGTTGGGTACCGCTAGTGTAGCTGATGTCATAGTTATTATAACCCTGAAGAAAAGGAATTGTCCAATTAACATTATCACCTATGCAGTTTCGGTATATATCGATGTGTTCTGGGTCTCGGTCGTATGCTACAGAAGCATGATTATTTGAAAATACCATTCCATCCTCAACGAAAAGTCTATAAAGATTTTTATAGTCAATCCAGACTCCGCCGCCGTTGCTTGATGCTGTGTTATCTGAAATCACACCCCCAGATAAACGCACCAAAACATTTTCAATATACACACCACCACCATCAGTGGTAGCTCTATTACTAGAAATCACACCACTAAGCATGTTAAAAGCGCCATTATTGATATAGACCCCGCCACCATAAGCAGCACGATTATCAGAAATCACACCATCATATAGGGCAAAGCTGCCACTGTCGGTTAGGTATACTCCGCCGCCGGCACCGTTACTAACGGTGTTGTTGGAAATTTCACCACCATACATGCTAAAGTTGCCGCCCTCGTTGTACACGCCGCCGCCAGAGGCAGAAATGGTAATGAGTGTGTTGTCTGAAATCACACCCCCAAATAGTTCAAAGTTGCCGCCCTCGTTGTACACGCCG
>JAIRTW010000025.1 GCA_031254875.1 Candidatus Bathycorpusculum termitum | reverse complement strand
TATTTAGCCTCAAAAAACATCGGCGTTTCTCTTAGCCCTCCCTACTAATAACAGCTCAGCCGCAGGAAAAAAAGTTTTTCATAGCGCTTCTATAAAGCTTGCTTTATGAGTGTTTGGTTGCGGTTTTTGTGTCTCATTAGTTCAAACGCAAGGTATGCGGCGTAAATTCATCTTGTGTGTCTGTTTATGGCTAAACGATGTATTTGTCTGCTTTTTCGAAGTCGGGAACGATTTCCATAACTCGTTTTGATGCTGTTATGGTTCCTATCGACAGGTTTTTTAGCAGAATCCAGGGTGATTTGCAGGCAAGCATGGTGGCGATGTGGTTTTCGCCAAAGCTTTTCTTTGTTACCACAACCGTTTCCTGTTGCACGCCTGTTTCAGACATTTCTCCTAGTGCATGTAGGTATTCATGCAGGAGTAGATTGTAGATTAAGGCGTTGACGGTGGGTTTATCGGTATAGGCGGCTTCCACGGCATCTACGAGTATGCGGTTGAGAACGATGTTGTTGGTTCCTACCGGGTAGTAAGCACCCAGTTGTAGCGGCAAATCATCGAGGAAAAGCATCATACTGTTGCGCCGTTTACCAACCGCATACTCTGCGGTTTCCTGTACTATTTGCCAGATTTCCCCATAGGTTTTGGCATGATCCAAGTTGGTGATGAAATGTTTAGTTTCAGAAGAATTACTCAAAGGTCATCTCCCTTCATAACCCAAAAAAATGTTCCTGCCTTTAAGGGTTACACTGCTAAAAGACGTTTTTACCCCCAAATTTTGGTCTTTAAAAGAGAGCACCTCAAGGGATAATCATCGATTGGTATCGTGTGTTTAAGCAAGGTGTTTTATTTGAAGTGCATGTTGAAGCGTTGCATGGCGGCTTCAACCATTTGCTTTGCTTCTTGGGCATTTTTCCAGCCTTTGACTTTAGTCCATTTGTGGGGCTCTAAGCGTTTGTAGGTTGTGAAGAATTCTTGAATTTGGTTTAATTGGTGTTCATGAACATCGCTGATGTCGTTGTAGCCTTGAAAACGCACATCATTAACAAGAACTGAGAGGATTTTCTCATCGGGACCATTTTCATCCTCTATGTGCAAGGCGCCAATTACGCGAACACGGGCAATTGCGCCAACCTCTAAGGGCTCATATGTTAAGGTCATAATGTCTAGGGGATCATTATCTTCTGACAAGGTCTGTGGAACAAATCCGTAATCTACCGGGAAGAACACTGCAGATGGGATGATACGGTCAAGCACAAAGGCTTCCCAGTCTGAGTTGTATTCATATTTGTCACGTGAACCACTTAAAACTTCAATAACCATGTTAAGATAGGTTGGTGGATTATCCCCAATAGGAACTTGTTTCCAAAGATTCATAACCATAACCATACCCCTTCAGTTGGTCAAGCATAAAAATTTACCTATTTGTCTGGTTGTTGCAGTTTTTTGAATATAATAAATGTTGATTTTTTAAGCCAACGCGGATACTACCGGTTGTTGGCCTTTCTATGTTTATACCGCTGGGAGGTTGATAGTTGCTATCAGTGTCATATCTGTTAGGTTTGTGAGTTTGATTTCTGAGTTGGAAACGGTGTAGAGGATGTTGTCAATGTAGAGGCTGTGTGTTATCCAGTCGTTTTGTGTAGCGTAGAAATCGTTGATGTTGCGTAGATGGCCTTGGCTGTCAAGTAATGTGGGGTTTAGGTGTGTTATGTTGTCCTTGAGTATGAAGCCACCGTCTAAGCTGAGACTAAATACGTATGCGCCCTGCCAGACGGTTTCACCATAAAGCGCAACATCTGGAAAGTTTTGTACTGTTTGGTTGTTGATCAATGCCAAGTTGACGGGTATGACCAGTAGGTTTCTTTCTTTGTCAAAGAGGAATGCATGGGGATCTCGGAGTGCCTCTGAATCTGTGCCTCTATCACCGATGCCATAGCTTGTTAGCTGGACAGGTTTGTTGACGTTGCTTACATCAAAGAGGGAGAGTTTTAGGCCATGATACCAGGCGAAGTCTCCTGTGGCGGATTCGGTTGTTTCTTTGCCTATGCCGATGAGGTGGGTCTCGTCATAGGGATGCAGATAGTCCGAGTATCCGGGGATTTTGAGTTCGCCAAGCACTTTGGGGTTGCTGGGCACGCCTAGGTCGATGATAAAGAGTGGATCAACCGCTTTGAAGGTTACCAGATAACCCTTGTCGCCCATAAAGCGCACTGAATGCAGATTTTCGTTTGGTGCAAGGCCCTCGAGTTTGCCGGTGACGGTTAAATCAGCATCTAACACATAGATGTTGCTGATTTGAGTTTCGGGACCATAATAGTTTGTGGCTACTCGGAAGTTGCCGTTGTATTCATCCATGGAGTACTGGTTTAAGATGCTGCCTGGGATGCTTCCTTGGGCTTCCAAAGTCAGCTGGAGACCGTCAATGGCGGCCCGGTAGATGGCAGTGTATTGACCGGTGGTTTGATCCCAGACGGGATAGGTGACATAAAAGTTTTGGGTTGAAACATACATGGTGGATGCTCCGCCCATCATAACAGTCATGTTCGCTGGGGTTGATGTGTCGTCGTCAATGTTTAGGGCATAGAAGCTGGTGAAGCTAAAGCTTGTGTCGTCCATGTCGGTATAGTAGATGCACGTCGGAGACACATTAACCTGGCGATTATCTTCATACACCGCGGGCAGGGTGACTATGTTATTGTACACTACAGCAGGTTGACTGACGATGGTGTACACGTTGTCGCCTATCATGCGGCTGTTAAAATAGTTACCGCTCATGGTAAAATTACGGGTTAAACTGGGATGTGCCTTGTTCGAAATATCATAGACATTAATGAAGGTATAACCATCATATCCCCATCGCTCATCGGAATATCTGTGGAAACTGTATTTGCTGGCTAGAACCACTAGGCGTTTGCTATCTTGGCTTAGAAACAGTCCCGCTGGCTGAGTTGTATCATCAAGCACAATCTTGGACACCACCTCAGGATTTTCCGGGTCAGCATCTATGATATAAACTGCACTTGCCGAGTCAGAGGTTAGATAGATGTATTGGCCATCTGTTTTAACAGTATCTACTTCATCTACCCCAGTAACCTGGATGTTGGTAGTTGAGTGGCCAGTTACTGACGACATCCAATACATGGCAGGTTCAGGAACGGGGGCAGGGTCAGAAGAGAAGGTGCCCGTTGTGGGGACGACTATATCTGTAACAACTCTACTTGTGGGGAAGACGTGTTCGATGGCGTTAGTGTTTAGATAATTTGCAATTTCTTGTGCGGAAGAAAAAGTTTTCATTTCACCCACTGCGGGTGCTTGTGAGGGTGGAAGGAGCGTGGGGGCTACGCCTAAAACATAAATAAACGATATGAGTACTATTGCTGAAAGTATTGCTACTGTTCCGTAGAGTTGGGTTTTTTTTCTAATTTCTCTTTGTACCATGTACTTTTTCTCCATTTTGCTATATGCTTTTCGTTTGTTATTAGGCTAAGTCTGCGAACAGTTTGTTCTAACTTTTAGAATGGCCTCATACCCCAGACGCGGTATGCTTCATACCAAAAGATGGTGCAGACAATTGCGCCAAACAAGATTATGAAAAGATTGTCTCGGGTGAAACTATGAACCATAAGCGCCAAATATAAGCCGTAAAACAGGGTGGAAAACAAGGCGTAGAAGAAGTACCGTGGAAACAAGAGTTTACCCAGCTTTACGTAATGGCGAAGTACACCGATTTTAACTTCACCGACCAATACGTAGTGACCGCCGACTTCCTGTTTCTCCACCAGCCCCAGTTCACGTAACTGTTCGAGATGATGAAACGCTATACTGGGACTGCTAAAATGCAAAGCCCGTTGGACTTCCCGGACGCCTGCGGGGGTGCTGTTTTTAAGAAGATACCAGTACACTTTCCATGCCTTACCCCGCAGTGCATATTCAAGCTCTGTATCGTTGCCCTTGTTCAACCAGTAAACATCTCAGCACACATATCAAACGCGAAGAATATAAGACCAAAGGTTAGAACAGGCCATTTTCAAGGATACATTCCGTAGTTACTGGCTGGTTGTTAGTGTCCTGAATGGGTAAAGAGGATTCGCATGTTGCATTTTGGGCATTGATGGTAGAGCATTTTGCCTTCGTTGTCACATAAGGGCTTCATTTCAACGTAGCAGTCGGGGCAGAGGCGTGGGGTATCCATATTATCCACTAAATGTTTAGCTGCGTTTTATGGATATAACCTTTCTGGCAGATGCAGAAGTCTGTTTGCTCAGTTGCCATAAAACCTATAAATCCTTGCTCGTTTAGTTTTCTAAATACTTTCTGTGAGGAACCCTTTTGTTTGTTATTTTTTTGGGCTATTCCCTATCTAAACCTAAAAAGGAGCTGTTCTTAACCTTATGTCTTATAGTGCTTTTTCTATCCAGTATGCTCTTTAGCACTTTTAAACCCGGCTTTGGCCAAACCGCCCTAATTTTCTCTGATGATTTTGAATCCGGAGGCTTGGGTAATTGGACCGGCACAAAATCTATGGGTTCAGGTATAACTGCAAGTGTGCAGGCCGTGGTTACCTATGAGGGAACAAGTGCTATGGCAATAGTCGTGGCCGATGGACCGGGAGAAAACGGTATCTGCATATACAAGGATTTTGGCAACAGCTACAGTATCATCCACGCCCGTGCATATGTACAGTTAACAGCCGTCCCAGCGCCTGGTGGAGTTTTGGAAGTTTTTGGTTTTTCAGCAGACGGCTGGTTGCCAAACGCTGTTGGCGCAAGAGTTGACATAATAAACAACGGTGGTATGGTTCAATGGCGGCTTAACTATTACAACAACGGCTGGCAAGCGGCATATACCAGCACAATTAATCCAAACACGTGGTACTGTGTGGAGATGAAGCTGGTTTTCGGCGGCGGCTTGGGAGAAACACATCTCTACGTTGACGACGTCGAATTAGTATCTAAAACCGGCTTAACTAACACTGCGCTGGGAAGTTTGGTTAGGTATTTCTCGCTGGGTATTGATGATGAATCCGGTGGCAACATACTTAAGGCTTATTTTGATTCGGTGGTGGTGTCGGGTAGCTATATCGGCCCCCGACAATCTATACCTCCATCTCCGACGGCCCCTCAAACAGCCACTTCGGAACCAACAACACCGACCACTGTACCAACACTACCCCCTACACCTACCCCAACAACTGATCCCACAATGACGCCAGCTCCTACATCAACTCCTACATCCATTACAACTCCGACAACATCCCCAGCTCCAACTCCAATTCCCACTCCAACCCCTACAGCAATTCCGACACCAATACCATCTCCAAACGTTTCACTCTTCGAAGACAGCTTTGAATCCGGCGCTTTCACCAGCTGGACCCACACAGGAGGCGAGGGAAACCACACCCAAACCGTCGAAACCGCCAACCCCCATCACGGTAGCCACAACGCCAAATTCACCGCAGACACAAACAGCGAAGGCTGGATCAAAAAATCCATCCCATCCTCACCAGTAATCTATCTTCAACAGCACATTAAACTAACAAACCTCCCCCCATCTGATAGCCGCCTCTACTTGGGAACCATACAAAACAGCAACTCAAACAACAATGTTGACCTCTTCATTGAAAACAACAACGGACAGTATTATTGGGGCGTATACACATCCATAAATGGCGCAATCTACCATGACCGTGAACCCACACCCAGTAACCCAAGAGCAAACATCTACTACTGTGTAGAGCTTTGCCGGGACGCAACAAACAGCCGAAGCCGTCTATGGGTAGACGGGACCCTTAAAGTTGATGCATCAAGACCCCATTCCGGCAATGCTAACGGTATCTACATTGGCCTCACCTGGGCAACAGCAAGCTCCACAATCTATGTTGACTGCATCAAAATATCCACCTCCTACATACCCCCCGAAATGCCTCTTCAATCAACCCCAACTCCAGCACCAACTACCAATCCCCCCTCACCCACCCCGGCTCCGGTACCGACACACCCGGCTGTCTCAAGAGAAGTCTCTATAACAAAACCCATACAGGCAAGCTGGATAGCTAATGACGGCACCTTGTATGCTGGTTCAAGCAATACCCTCTACAAAAGCCCCGACCAAGGCATAACCTGGCAGCCCCTCTTGACTTTTAGCGGTGTAGGTGCAGAAATAAACTGTGTTTTCGTTAACCAACTGAACTATGTTTTTGTTTCACCTTCAGGCACAAACTCTCTGGGTCTTTGGCGCAGTACTGATGGCGGACAAAGCTGGAGTAACGTTTTACCCCTCTCAACTGGTTGCAGCATCTGGTCGATGACCCAAGACTCCAACGGAAACCTCTTTGCAGGTATATACACCACCGGAAACACCGCCAACGCAACAATACTCAAAAGCACCGACAACGGCGCACACTGGACCGTTATCTATCATGATACACAAGCCCGTCATGTACACTGCATCACTGTGGATTTAAGCACAAACACTATCTACGCCGCCATAGGCGACGTCCGCGTTGTCCCCGGTTGGTACACCTACGTCATCCGCGCCGCCGCCAACGGAGTTGCCAATGCCAGCTGGAGAAAAATCTTAACCCTTCCTCAGATGCTCTCCATCGAAGCCCTCTACACCACCGACCAAACCGGTAAACTGATGCCGCTTGCAAGACTCTTTGCCACCGACTACGATAACGGACAAATATATCGAACCACAGACGATATGAACTTTAACCTCGTATTAGATACTGGAACCCAAAGTTATGGTTACTGGATTAGAACAAACAACCTCAACGGAGACATCTACGCCAGCTTCACCGGTGGCGAAAACCCCGCCCAATGGATCGCTGGCATTTGGATAAGCCGCGACGGCGGTATCCACTGGAGCCCCTACAAAAACTTTCCCATCCATAACCCCTATTACGGCTCAATTGGTGCCAGCAACTTTTGGGAAGGCACAATGTACTACTCCCTTCGACTGGATAGCGGCTGGCAAAACGGCATAAAAATCTACCCCGACTATGGAACAGCCAACCAAAGCACAATCCTCTCAAGAGCCGACATTTCACCTCTGGAGTTAGGCCTGCTCCTAGCTGGCTTAGGCTTAATCACTGCAACACGGCTTTGGGACAAAATTATCAGTCTTCTTTGTTTAGGGTTTTTTCATCTTCAAGGGTTAGTACGATGTCTCGTGTGTAGACCTCTGCATTATACTCTGCCAAAAAATGCAACACCTG
>JAIRTW010000105.1 GCA_031254875.1 Candidatus Bathycorpusculum termitum | reverse complement strand
GATGCATTGGTGTTTAGATGTTTTGTTTGGGGAGGATGCTTGTCGGGTGTTGGATAAGACGGCGGCGTTTAATCTTAATATTTTGCGTAAGTTGGTGTTGAGTGTGCTTCGGTTGTTGGAGGTTAATTGCAGGGGTATACATAGTTTAACTAAGAAGCGTTTTGTTGTTGGCTGCGATCCAGTGACATATTTAGCGCGGATTTTAACCCTCTAATTTTCTATCTCTCAGTTCATCGCTTAAAGTTCGATTACAAAAAACTTTTCATGCGTACGTCGTGGGTGAAATTATTTTGGTAAAAGACAAATATGCCTGATTTAAGAAAAGCTTAAATCAAGTTTCGTTGTTTAATATATTGAAATGCAATGGTGTTAGTGCTTAGTTGCATATACACAGTAGCTTGCGGCTATAAACGCCACAAAAAAGTGTCTCCACATTGCTAAGGGTGATTAAGATGAGTAAAAATAGTCAATCCTCAAAAAAATACTTCTCTCTATTCCTCTCAGTATTGTTGATTGTGAGTGCTGTCTGTGTTTTTGTGCCCGGCGTTAGGGCTGCTGAGTTGACGCCGGAACAAAAAGCATTGACCCTGACCACTGAAGTATTAGGTTTTGATACCTCAAAATATGAGGTGCAGGTCGAAAACTATGAGCACAACACATCAATGTGGTATCTTGGTGTTGTTCCACAGCACACCGTAGCTTATACCCTCATCTCAAATCAAAACAGCTTCCAGTTACTCTATATATTTGCAAACGATAACCTGCAAAGAATAGCTATCCACAAAACTGGACCTATGCAAGAGAGGTCTAATTATTTTCGAGATGTTGATGTCGCTAAAAATTTCCTCACTAAATACCAAAAATACACCGGAAACTCTCTCTATAACCAACTAAGCACCATGATACCAACCGAGCGTATAGTCGGCAACTCTACAATAACATCTGAGAATGCGGCACTCGAAATCACAATAACTGAAAACGACACCATATTCAAATGGTACTACACTGCCAACGGTGTTGTGGCACCTTATTCCAAGTTTATATCTATTATTATTGAGCGGGGGGCTTTGAGTGCGTTTGTTGATAACTGGCAGCTATATCCAGTGGGCAATACTTGTGTGGGTATTTCTCGTGATGAGGCGCTTGCTGTTGCGTTAGAGGCGGCTAGGGGTCATGCTTGGAGTTTGGAGGTTGAGGCTTCTAGTTTGTCTGTTGAGAATTTTAATGAGGCTAGTGTGTGTTGGGCGTCTTTGGTTTTTATGGGGTCGGTGGAGGCGGATAATGTTCGGGGTGAGTATCCGTTGGTGCTTTATCCGGTTTGGCAGTTTGGGCTTGCGTTGGATAGGTGGTATGGTTATATGTATGGTGTGGAGGTGGATGTTTGGGCTGATAGTGGTGAGGTTAGGCGGGTGCATGAGGCTTGGTCATCTATTCTTCCTGAAGAAGAGGCCGCATTTTTTGCTGGCGTATCGGATCAGAACACTGGGGTGTTTGAGACTGGTTTGAGTTTAACTGTACTTGTAATGTTTTCTGCTTGTGTTGCTATGGTATCGGGGTTTGCGGTTGTTTGTATGGGCGGCACAAAAAAGCGGTACTATATGGGGTTGTTTAGACGGCATGGGTTTAAAGTCAGCAGTGTGCTGTTCTGTCTTATTTTAGCTTCGACTATATTTTTTGGTGCACTTGAAACTGCCAGCGCCACAACACGCGGCGCAGTAGTCTGGGGCTCAGAAAGCGTAGAAGGGTACGATTCCGCGACCAATACTAATCCGCGTAAATCTCAAGCTGAAATTACTCTTCAACAAGGTATTAGTGTCAATATTTCTAATTACTTTCTAAGCGGGGGCTATACGGGTAATAGCGGGATTAATCATCAAGGCTCCACGGGTTTAGGGTCTCTTGCCAGCCAAATTAAAAATGACATCTCGACGCTATATTCCTCTAAAGACTGTGTAGCAGCTGTTACTTTTGATCATGGCGTTGGAAGACCTGATAGTTTCCCTCCATTAACCGAATTCCACTACATGTTTGAAGACCAAAATGGAACAGTCGGGCCTAAACTTCCTAGCGGGGGTAAGCCGGGTAATGCGGTGTATGATTGGGAGGTTTATAATTTAGCGGTTCAGAGTAAGACGACGTTTGTGTTTATTGGTACTTGTTTGTCTGCGGATGCGACTTATGGTCAGGGTATGTTGCCGGGTCATCTTTTGGTGTATCCTGAGCGGGCTGTGGGTATGCCGTTTGCTTGGACTGGGCGGCGTGTATCTAGTATGAACACGCCGGGTTTTGCTATTAGTACGCACATTAGTGATGATGGGTATGGTAATCCGGATTGGGGGAACCAAGTATATATGGGGTTCAAGGGTGGAGCGGCGTCTTTGGAGCAGATTTTTCCCGTGGGTTCTGGGAGCTATTCGTATTCTAAGTGGCTGAATAGTTTTATGGCTAATGCCTTGACGATTGATCAGTCGGTGAATGATGCTTTAGATGCGGCTTCCGTAGAGTTTACGGGGCTTTCTTTTGCCTATTCGCCTTTGAAGAATGATTTTACGCCTGTTTGGCCAGGCTTTAGTTCTAGTTCGATAAGCAGATTAGCTGTGTTTGGGAATGGGAATATTCATTTGAAGAATTTTGATCCGCATACAGTTAGTGTTCCCTCTATTAGCGGCCCAACAAGCAACCCCGTTGGCACATCTAATAGTTTTACGGTATCGTCTTCTGTTGACTCATTTGGCCATAGGATACGCTATATTTTCGATTGGGCAGACGGCACCTCGACAACTACGGGTTATTATAATTCGGGGGTGCCTGTTTCAGTGTCTCATAGCTGGAGCAGTAATGGGGTGTATGGGGTTAGAGTCTATGCGCAATGTGAAGATGGGTGTCGTAGTGATTTGTCTGTGCCTTATAGTGTTGCGATTGGGGCTAATCCTTGGGTGACTGTGGAGGCGTGGGATAATTATGGGAATTCGTTGCCTGTGTGTGTTTATGTTGATGGGCAGCTTGTTGATTCTGCGCCGGTGTCTTTTATGGTGGGTGCTGGTTCGCATTGTATTACGGTTGATTGGCAGATCTATATTTTTGTAATCTTTGATTCGTTTAGTGACGGCTGTAACAATGGAGACTACCGGACAATATCTTCAAACACAACGATAACCGCAAATTACCGCTGCACATAGAACATTCCTCTTTTTTGTTTTTGTTTTTGTTGGGTGGTATCTGTGGTGGAGTTGCGGAAAATAGTGAATGGGGAGTGTTGGTGTGGTGTGGGTGGGGGTTTTGTGGTGTTGGGTTTGGTTTTTTTGTTGGTTTGTTGTTTGTTTGGTACGGTTTTTGTTTTGGGGGTGTCTGTGCCGCCTCCGGAGGAGAATGTTTGGGTTGAGGTGGCATCGATGCGTTATGCACGATGTGACTTTGGTGCGGCGGTGGTGGATGGTAAAATCTATGCCATTGGAGGTATTGAAAAACAGGGAATTGTTGGTCATCCAAACCCACAACGTATTGTGATTGTTAGTAGTGTTGAGGTGTATGATCCCCTGACTAATAGATGGGCAGAGAGATCGTCACCGATGCCTACACCCCGATATGGATTTGCTGTAGCGTGTTTTATGGGCAAAATTTACTGTATAGGCGGATACACAGATAGACTTCACGGTGATTCCGACGTAGGTGTGACTGAGGTTTATGATCCAGCTACAGGTCAATGGGAAACAAAGACTGCTATGGCTTCTAGAGGGGCTGGGTATGCTTGTGTTTTAGACGGCCGCATATATGTTATGGGTAGATATGCAGCCCCCCCATATGATGGGGTGTTGTATCCGACGATTTGTGAGGTTTATGATCCCATAGAGGATACTTGGTCTGTGTATGATGGACCAGGGCCGGAGATGCCTTCTAATAGCATGGTTTTTGATGGGCGGGAGTATGTTTGGGATGGTTCTAAGCTTCGGATTTATGATCTTGGTTTGGATAGTTGGGTGGATGGGGCTGGTTTGCCGCGTGAGCTTTATGGCAGAGGAGTTGTTGAGGTGGAGGGGTTGTTGTATGCTTTGGGAGGATGTACAAAAACGTATAAAGATCCTTTTAACACAGAGATTCCTGTGCGGGCTTCTGTTCGGAGTTGTTTTGTGTATACGCCGTTTGGTTATGGGCGGGTTGCGCCTGAGGTTTGTGTTTTGTCTCTTGAGGAGAATGGGGTGTATGATTTTAGAAATGTGACTCTAGAGTTTGGTATAAAGCAACCTGTGGTTTGGGTTGGGTATAGTCTTGATGGTCAAGCTAATGTAACGGTTGAGGGTAGTAGTGTTGTTTTGTCGGGGTTGTCTGGTGGGTGGCATAGTGTTAGGGTGTTTGCGGAGGACAAATATGGGAATGTAGGGGTTTCAGAGACTGTATCTTTTTCTGTTGTTAATGCGCCTTTATCGATGTTATTTATCGTTGTTGTTGCGGTTGTTGTTTTGGTTGTTGTTGGTGTTTGTTTGTTGTTGTTTTTAAGAAAACGCAGGTGCATGAAATCTTTACCTCTGGCTTAGATGTGGTTGTGTGTTGAAATGGTATTTGTCTCTAATTGGGTATCACTAAATTATTTACAGGGTGCATACAGAAGGCAGCCGGCATGGTTTTAAGCCCTAACTTTTCCATTTTTTGGTAATATGTGACAACAGAAATCTCTTAAATTTGGTTGAAGTTCAAAAATAGCCTCAAATACAGTCGGAACTACGCGAAATTTTCTAATATTGGTATTGCCAATATTGGTATTGCCAATATTGGTAATATGATCCTTAACAATTTTTATGTTGCTATGGCGCGATTTAAGGCTATTTTTAATTTTTAGTCAAATTTAAACGAGTTACACAAGCACTAAAAAACATATTACCAAAAATTTGCAGAGTTAGGGTTTAATGTATACAAGAGTTGCACTATCGGCTTTGGCTCACCAGGCAAAATGGACTACGAAGCGGTCTTCTACGCAGATAGAGTTGAATTTAGAAACGCTATCACGGGGCCCCTTCTTGATTCCTGGACCTACGAACACCAAGACGTGCGTGGAGGCGGTCACTACTACACCAAAGTAAAAGGCTTTGAATACGCAAGAACCTGCAATGCATCTCGTTCACCAATCCTTTTGGCTCCGGTGCAAAACTGGCCTGGCTCTACTAAACGGATACGACCCATAAATAAAGTCTATCCACCAACAACTTTTTTTTTATTGAACTGAAAATAATTTTCTGAACCCGAGACTTGAAAGAACAAAATAATAAAACCCGCAATCATACGAATCGAAGCAACCCGGAATGTTCTTTGCCTTCATTCGGACGGTAGTATTATCGTAATTCCCGATGGTATGTGTATGTATAGCTAAACGGTACTTTATACATCGAGCTGGGAGTCTGCCGCTTAATCAAAGCGGACCTAACGCAGATATCGGCCATAAATGAACCGGGAATCGAACGCATATTAACCCTGTATACAGCGAGAGGACTTTGGTTGAATATGTTAAGCCTTAGTTTTTTGTTTGATGCCTTCTCGCAAAAAACATAATCGATTGTTTGATATAACGTTTAATGCGCTCTCGTTTCGTTATTAGCCTTTTTTTGCTGGAGCTATTTTGTTAACAACCCTATTTGTATAGCAGTTCAACTTAGAAAACTGGATCTACAAGATCTAAAACACACACGGCATATCCTATCCTACAGCCTATTGCTTCTCCAAGCTTTTAACCTGTTATATACTGTGTTGTTGCTTCTTTCCCTTTTTGTGTTGTTTTGTCTGTTGCCTTCGGTGGTGGCTGGCAAAACCTAAATATCAAAGAACCGTATCATTTGGCAAGCACGGGCCGGTAGTTCAGCTGGTATGAACGCTTGACTTGCACTCAAGAGGTCGGGGGTTCAAATCCCTCCCGGTCCACTGCATTTTTGATGCTTGGTTCATTATCTGTTTTGGTTGCTTGTAGTATGTGCCGTGGTCTGTTCATCGTAGGAGATGGAGGCGTAGACTTTGGTCTCTCCGTTGGCATTGAAATAGACTGCTGTAATAGTAATCCTGCGCTATTTCGACAGCTAAATATTAATGAAATCGTTTATTAGTGAGACAGCTGTTGTGGTGCTGTTTAGTGACGTATGATGATGAGGGATTGCGTTCATACAAGGCGATTGCCTTCATTGAAAGCTTAACATCGATTTGTTATTGTAAATTAGGCGCAGTCTCAAAACAGAACATTCTCACAAAGCAAAACCCCCTTAGATGTAACTCTAAATGTTTAGGTGAAAATTTATGGATAAACTAAAATTTGCCATTCCCAAAGGCTCCCTAGAAAAAGCAACCGCAGAATTTTTCTCTAAATCAGGTTTCAAAATCGGTGGAACCGACCGTACATACCGCCCAAGCATAAATGATCCCCAAATCGAGCTGAAAGTTCTGCGACCGCAGGAAATCCCAGTGTTTGTCAACGAAGGCTTACAGGACATAGGCATCACAGGCGAGGACTGGGTAAAGGAAAACCGCGCCGACGTGGAAGTTCTCCAGAATCTTGAATACGGCAAAATCCGACTAGTCATTGCCGTTCCAGAAAGTGTTCCTGAAGGCACTACACTGGGTCAGTTCATGGAGTCCATCTGGAGCCAGGGCCGAAATTTCCGTGTCAGTACGGAATACCTCAACATCGCCTCTGAATACCTCAAAAACACACCCGAATACAAGACCCGCTTCGGTGACACCGACCCCATGCTGGTTACGCCATGGTGGCGAAAGGGTGATAATCCCAAAGCCAAAATCTTTCTCTCCTTTGGCGCAACTGAGGCTAAGCCGCCAGAAAACAGCGACTGTATCATGGACGTAACTGAAACCGGAACAACCATAGAAGCCAACGGTTTGCGGATAATCGACACAGTTCTAAAATCTGCCGCTATTCTTATCGCCAACAAGAAAGCGCTCGAAGACCCAGAGAAGCGCGAGAAAATCTACGACATCGTGGCGTTACTCAAAGGCGTCGTAGATGGCTCCAAGCGTATACATATATTTGTTAACGTTAAAAAAGAAAACCTCCAAACTCTGCTAGCAGAGTTGCCCGCGCTCAAGAACCCCACAATTTCCCCGTTAGCAGACGATGGCTGGGTAGGTGTCAACACAGTCATCGAAAAAGACTGCTTCATCGGTTTACTTCCTAAAATCCGTCGACTTGCCCAGGGTTTGGTGGTGTTTGAACCACGCCAGGTGCTGGCACTCGACGAAATCGCTCGGAGAAATGAATGTCAATGCAAAAAGGTTCAGCAATAAAACTGTGGGATTCAAAACAGTTACCCAAAGATTGGTTCTGTCGTCAACATACAGACCAAAAAGCCCAAGCGGAGCTTGAAGCCAACGTAAAATCCATCATAGACCGTATTCGAGTGGAAGGAGACAAAGCTCTCCTTGACTTCGTACAGGAATTCGACAAGGCCCCTCTTACTTCGACCACTCTCAAAGTTAGTCTCCAAGAAATCAAAGAAGCCTATCAAAAAGTTACCAAAGAGCAGATTGCCGCCATCGAGTTCATGAAGCACCGTGTTAGTGTCTTCCAAAAACATTTGCTCACCCAAACCGATGTTAAAGTCTTCAACGAGGGCATTATGATTCAAACCCTGCTACAACCCCTCGAAAGTGTCGGTTGTTATGTTCCCGGCGGGCAAGCTGTTTACCCAAGCACAGTTGTTATGACTGCCCTGGTTGCCAAAATCGCCAATGTTCCAAGGATTGTTATATGTTCCCCCTCAAACTCAGAGGGCAAAGTGAACCCGCTGGTGCTCGTCACTGCCGATATCTGTGGAATAACCGAAATCTACAAAGTCGGAGGAGCCCAAGCTATCGCCGCATTGGCTTACGGCACAGAAACCATAGCGCCTGTACGCAAAATCGTCGGGCCAGGTAGCAAATACGTCACAACGGCTAAAGTGATGGTTTCGCAAGACATCGCCATAGACATGCCTGCGGGACCCAGCGAAGTCCTCATCTTAGCCGACCAATACGCAGACGCACGCCTAATCGCCTACGATATGATTTCACAGGCTGAACATGGCACCGACAGCGTTTCCGCCCTTATAACCCCCTCACAAAAGCTGGCACAGAACGTACAGGACTGGCTTACCAAACTGACTGCCACTGCCCCCCGAGCAGAAAAAATCACCGAGTCACTATCCAAATACAGCTTCATTATCACCTGCGCCGACATGGAAGAAGCCATCAAACTAACCAATCAATTCGCCGCCGAACACCTAGAAGTCATGACAAACAACGCCAAAAAACTTTCCACACGTCTCATTGCGGGCTTAATTCTGATTGGTCCCTACAGCCCTGTGGCGCTAAGTGACTACGCCAGCGGAACCAACCACGTGTTGCCCACAGACGGCTTTGCACAATCATTCTCAGGGCTCTCAGTCATTGACTTTATGCGTCGAGTTAGTATTGCAGAGTGCTCCCGTGAAGGCCTAGAAAAAGTCCGCGCCCAAGTCAAAGTATTAACCGATACCGAGAACCTCCCTAATCACTTCAAAGCTATAGAGGCAAGGTTCGAGTAATGAATGCATCCTACCAAACGTGGTTCAAACAAAAATTAGCGAAGCTACAGACCATTGACTGCTACAGCGCGGGCGTCACACCAGAGGGATTAGCCGAGCAACTGGGCATTGACCAGTCAAAAATAGTTAAACTCAATTTTAACGAAAACCTCTTCATCGACCGCACCAAGCAGACAGCAATTATGAAGCAATTAGCAGACGAAATCGATTTGCGTCTGTATCCTGAAGATGAAGAAGCAAAATTGCGCGAGCAACTAAGCGGCTACATGGATGTCCCAAAAGACTTTCTAGCGGTGGGGAACGCAGGCGATGAACTGATAGATCGCATAGTGCGGCTTTTTATCGAGCCAGGTGATGTGGCAGTGTCATTTATGCCCTCGTTTGCTATCCCGCGGCTTTGTGTGAAGCGGCAGGGTGGTGAATACGTGGCAGTGCCTCTCAAAGGCGACTTTCAGCTCGACACAGATGCGATGCTCAGTATATTTTCGGATAAAACTCGTCTGCTCTATCTGTGCTCGCCAAATAACCCCACCTCCAATCAGATGAAGCCCCAAGACATTGAGAAGCTAACAAAAGTGTTTCCCGGAATCGTCATCCTCGACGAAGCCTATGGTGAATTCGCTGATTATAGCTTTGTTCCCCGCATACGAGAATTTCCAAACATGATTATACTGCGCACATTCTCCAAGGCATTTGGACTAGCCATGTTGCGGTTGGGCTATGTCGTTGCCAACCCAGAGTTAGCGGCGGTTCTGCGCGATAAAGCTCCGTTGCCTTACCCTGTGAGTGGTTTCACCATCCGCATGGGTATTAAACTGCTTGGCAATATCGACATAGAACAGACAGCTGTGGCGGCGTTGGTGGCGGAGCGAGGAAAGCTCATAAAGCAACTCAACCAGATAGCAGGTGTAGAGGCGTTCCCATCACAGGCGGATTTTGTGCTCATAAACACAAAAGCCCCCGCCGATGAAGTGTACATGAAACTGCTAAAGCGAGGTATTATACTTAAAAAATGGGGCCCGCTTTTGCAGTATGAGAATTGCTTCCGCGTGACGGTGGGTTTACCTGAAATGAACGCTAAACTGATTGAAGCGCTAAAACAAATTCAAGGTGACTAAAATGAGAACTGAAGAAGTTTACCGTAAAACAAAAGAGACAGAAGTTAAAGTCAAAGTTAACTTAGACGGCGAAGGTAAAGTTGCAATCGCTACAGGTGTGCCGTTCCTTGACCACATGCTGACTTCACTGGCGACACACAGTTTAATTGATATATCTGCCTCTGTTCGGGGCGACTTGGTGCATCACTGTGTAGAAGACCTCGCGTTGGGCCTAGGCGAAGCGTTAAATAAAGCGTTGGGTACACGCGAAGGTATCACCCGCTTCGGAAATGCCGTAGCCCCCATGGACTGCTCACTTGCATTCGTCGCCGTCGACCTCATCAAACGTCCCTATTTCAAAATCGACCTTAAACTCAAAGGCAAAAAAATAGAAGAGATGGCAACCGAGGATATCGTGCACTTCTTTGAATCCCTAATTCAGACGCTACAAGCCAATATTCACATCCTTGTTATGTACGGCAGTAATGATCACCATAAAGCTGAAGCCGCAGTCAAAGCCCTCGCGCTTTCGCTTCGTCAAGCTACTGCCCTTGACCCCCGTCGAAAAGGCATACCCAGTAGCAAAGGAGTTATCTAAGTGGCAAACACAGTCATATTCGACTACGGCGCCGGAAATCTCCTCAGCCTCAAAATCGCCTTGGAAAAAACAGGCTTAACCACATCAATCGGCACCACTGCAGAAGACTTAGCCCAAGCTGACGCCATCACTCTGCCTGGTGTCGGAAGCTTTACTGTTGCCCTCAAAAGGCTCAGCATGGTTAAAGAGACTCTGCAGACTAAAGTGACGGAGGGCACACCACTATTGGGTATCTGCTTGGGTTTACAACTGTTCTTTGAATCCAGCCAAGAAGGCCCCGGAGACGGTTTAGCCTTCTTCAAAGGCACAGTTAAGCAGTTGCCCGGAATGGTGAAGGTACCCCATATGGGATGGAACACCCTAAACATCGTCGAATCCAATGAACTCCTCGACGGTATCGCAGAAGGTACCTACGTGTACTTTGTGCACTCCCTCTACCCTTCCCCCCAATACTCAAACATAGTGGTCACAGAAACCGACTACGGTACAACATTCCCCTCCGCAGTCGCCCAAAAAAACATCTACGGAACCCAGTTCCACCCCGAAAAATCAGGCGAGGTAGGTCTCAGAATACTCAAAAACTTCGCCAAAACAATCATACGGTGACAAATATGCAGTTGATTCCAGCAATAGACCTCATGGGCGGTAAAATCGTCCGCTTAACACGCGGAGTAGCCGAAACCGCCAAGATCTATGAAGCACAATTCGGCACCCCACTCCAAGCTGCACAACGCTGGGAGAGCGAGGGCGCAGGCAAACTTCACATAATCGACCTTGACGCAGCGTTCAGCATCGGCGACAACCGAGCAGTTATTGCTGAAATCGCAAAAAACATCTCATTGCCCCTACAAGTCGGCGGCGGTATACGTAGCTACGAAGTCGCCGAGGGGCTCCTCAAAGTCGGCGTCGCCCATGTCATACTGGGCTCTCTAGCGTTTAGCGACCAGTCAGCCATTGGAAAAATCCAAAAACACTTCGGTACCGACGCCGTTATAGTTGCCCTAGATAACTGTAACGGGCACATTATGGTTGATGGCTGGCAGACTGAAACCCCTATGACTGTTGACGAGGCACTCAATAAATATACGCAACTTGGTGTCCATACATTTCTTATAACTTCCATCGCGCAGGATGGCATGCTAAACGGCCCCGACCTCATGACACTCACTGATGCTGTTCATTCTTCAAATGCTAAAATTATCGCGGCCGGCGGCATAGGAACCATTGGCGACTTGGCGGCGCTCAAAGAAATCAATTGTGAAGGGGCGGTCATCGGGAAAGCCCTATATGAAGGGCGTTTCACTCTAAGAGAAGCATTAGTAGAGATAGGAACCTAAGCATATGCCGCTAGCAAAAAGAATCGTACCCTGCCTCGACGTCGATCACGGACAAGTTGTCAAATGCATAAATTTTCTCAACCCCAAATGTGCCGGCGACCCCATTGAGCTGGCTCAGCGTTACAGTGACGAAGGCGCTGATGAACTTGTCTTTCTTGACATCACTGCATCAAGTGAAAAACGTGACATCATGCGTAAATACGTTGAAGGTGTCGCCAAAGCCATAAGCATACCCTTCACTGTCGGAGGGGGAATCCGTAGCGTGTCGGATGCAAGACTGGTTCTTTGTAGTGGCGCTGATAAAGTGTCGGTTAATACGGCAGCAGTTGAAAATCCTAAACTAATCACCGAGTTAGCTGACGTTTTCGGGCGGCAATGTATTGTCTGCGCAATAGATGTTAGACGCAACCGCACATCAACTGACGGAAAAATTATGGTGGAAACTGCGGGTGGTCCAATTTGGTTTGAAGTCGTCATTTATGGCGGCAGAAAATCCACTGGTATAGATGCTTTAGCGTGGGCGATGGATGCAGAGAAATTTGGTGCAGGTGAATTTTTGGTAACTTCCATGGATAGAGATGGAACCAAAGACGGCTATGATATCGCGTTAACTCGCAACATAAGCGAACGTGTTAACATTCCCATCATTGCAAGCGGCGGAGCAGGAGAACCCAAACACCTCTACGATGTGTTCACGGAGGGCAAAGCAGATGCCGCATTAGCCGCCTCGATTTTTCACTATAACAACTATCCCATTCCCATAGTGAAAGACTATCTGCGCAAAATGGGGGTGACTATACGACAATAACACAAGACGATTTGCTCTCTAAACTGGACTTCAAGAAGAGCGGCGGGCTTATCCCAGTTATCACCCAAGACGCCAAAACCAAAACGGTCCTGATGCAAGCATACGCCAACAAAGAAGCCATAGAACTAACCCTCAAAACCAAAAAAGCCACCTACTGGAGCCGTAGCCGAAATGAAATCTGGGTGAAAGGCGAAACCAGCGGAAACACACAGCAAATAATCTCTGTAAGTACAGACTGTGACTACGACTCGCTACTATATGTGGTTGAACAGACCGGACCTGCATGTCACACCGGAGAATACAGTTGTTTCTATAACAAACTGCTCTAAACAAGGCTTCCCAAACAAATTTCCGTTATTTTTGACCACCTTATCGAATCAATGGTTAAATTAGTAATGTCTCTAAGTTCATAAATTCCGCAAAATTTAAACCTAAATTCTGCGATTTTGACACATGCAAATTTATGTATTATGATCATACATAACGGTCAAATTTTTTAAAACAATTATTCATTTTATGTGCTATATAAAATTTCATCTTCTAAATCAGGCACCATAGCCGCTTCTCATAACAATTAAAATTAAGAAACTCACTGTCATTATTGCTATGTTATAGATACCGAAGAATTATAATTGTAAACTAATTCACCGATCATTATGGCAGTATGTATTTAAACAAAATGTGCTCTTCTTCTCTTGTGGACTTATTATGTCTCTGCATGAAGCTATGCTCTACACCCGTCAAGGCAACGGTAATATCAAATGTTGTCTCTGCGCACGCCGATGTCTCATCAGCGTGGGAGCACCCGGTTTCTGTTTGGTCCGCAAAAACGAAAACGGGACCCTCTACAGCCTAAACTATGGCAAAGTCGTCTCTGTGGGCGTCGACCCTATCAGCAAAAAACCACTATATCACTTTAACCCCGGAGCATTGGTGCTGTCGGTTGCGGCGGCTGGTTGCAACTTCCGTTGCCAATTCTGTGATAACTGGATGGTAAGCCAAGACCACGAAGCTCCCGGCAATTCCTTCCCGCCAGAAGAAGCAATTAAAGTAGCTCAGAACGCCGGTTGCCAAGGCTTAAGTTACACCTACACTGAACCCACAATCTTTATGGAATATGTCTACGATATCGCTAAATTAGCGAAACAAGCAGGGCTGTTTAACACCTTTGTAACCAACGGATATATGACCCCTGAAGCCGTCAAAACAATCGCGCCCTACCTCAACGCAGTTACCGTGGATTTTAAAGGCAATGCCGACCCCGACTTCTACCGCACAGTCATGAGCGTCCCAAACGTCGAGCCCATCTACGACGCGCTAAAAGAATTCAAACTGCACGGCGTCCACATCGAACTCACCAATCTCGTCATCCCCAAAACCGGAGCCTCATCTGAACGTATCCGTACCTTAGCTAAATGGATAAAAGACTACCTTGGACCCGACACACCCCTCCATATGTTGCGCTTCCACCCCGAATACAAAATGTCCAACATACCCGCCACCAGCGTACAGGAAATGGAACATGCCTACCTCACTGCCAAAAACCAAGGCCTCAACTATGTCTACATCGGTAACATCACCGACCACCCCGCCGAGAACACAATATGCCCCAACTGCGACACACCCGTCATCAAACGTTGCGGCTTCGAGATCACTCAATGGAACCTCACCATCGACATGCGCTGTCCAGTATGTGGACAAGACATCCCCATAAAGGGCAAACTATGGCAAAACAACCAGCGATTTCCCTATGCACTATTCTAAACTAAGCATAAATTGCTAAGAGAGGCTTGAGCGGTAATCCTGTAAAAGTCATATTCATGCTCAATCCCGCCAAAAATTGGAGGATTAAAAAAACTTGGATTAATTTTATTAATACAAAGTAGATTCTGCTCTGTAAAGCGCTTCTCTATGACTAGATATTCGGCGTTGGCGGTTGCAACCAGTTACTGGAAACCAAATGAAAATTACCTCATCAGTATAACTACGGCTTTAGAGGGTAAACTCCAAGATGGTGACTTTGTGGTTGTTTCTGAGAAGGCGTTGGCGATTGCTACAGGTTGCATAGTGGATGAAGCTATGGTTAAGCCCAGCCGAAATGCCAAATTTATTGCCGGTTTTTGGATGCGCATGGTTTGGGGATACTGTCTTGGTTTTATGTGCGGGTTTGGGTTGCGGTTGCTTAGGCGTCTTCGTGAGTATCCGTTGGAGTCAGGGAGCCGGCATAAGCAGGTTGCACTGGAGCATGCGGGGCTTTTGGGGGCGTTGATGTTTGGCTCGGAGGGTGGCATTGACGGTTCTAATTTGGCTTATTCCTACGTTAGCTTGCCTTTGAACAACACCGTTGCGTTTGCTCAGGAAATTCATAGTTGCATCCAAAGAGATCTGGGAAAAAATGTCTGCGTGGTTATTGCCGACACGGATAAAACTTATCGTTTCCGTAATTTTTACTTCACGCCACGCCCCAATCCGATGCGTGGTATTCATTCGGTGGGTGGTGTGGCCAGCTATGTTATAGGCAGGTTTTTAGGGTTAAAGCGGAGTTCTACGCCGTTGGCATCTATTGGTCGTCCCCTCTTAGCCGGGGAAGCCTTAACAGTCACCAACATCGCAGACAGAGCACGGGGGCCGGGTTCAGGTGCAACGGTGTGGGATATGGCTTCGCGATTTCATGTTGAGGTGGATATGGTCAGCTGGGAGTTGCTTGATTCAATTCCCCATAAACCACTGGTTATCGTCAGAAAGAAGTTGCGTTTAAATGATAGTGATAAAAATAAATGAACTATAAATAAAAAACTATTTTTGGAGAGTAACACATAAAAATCGGCTTGTGTGCACTATGCGAATACGTTGGGATTGTTAATGGAAGAATCACTACAAAGGCTGGATGCATTCTTTAATCCAAAATCAGTCGCAGTCATCGGAGCCACCAAAAAAGCTGGCAAAGCTGGTTGCGTCATCTTTGAGAACCTTGCAATTAATAAACGCGAGGGCGTTTACAAGGGCGAACTCTACCCGGTGAACCCCAGCGAAGACTCACTATTAGGCTTTAAATGCTTCGAGACATTAACTAAAGTTCCCGCAGATGAAATTGACTTAATCGTTATAATCGTTCCCTCAAAAGCTGTTGCCTCCGTCATGGAGGAAGCGGTCGCTAAAAAAGTCAAGGCGGCCGTCATAATCACCGCAGGCTTCAAAGAAGTCGGAAACAAAGAGCTCGAAGACCAAGTTGTAGCCATAGCCAAAAAAGGAAACATCAGGCTTTTAGGTCCAAACTGCCTAGGTATCTTTTATCGCAAAAGCGGTATTGACACTCTGTTTCTGCCCGAAATGAAAACGCTTAGCACCGGCAAAACAGTCATAGCTACCCCTCGGCCTCTATCTGGAAATATTGCCATGATCACCCAAAGTGGTGCTTTTGGTTCAGCTGCACTTGACTACCTCACAGGACGTGAGATGGGTGTTTCTAAATTCGTCAGCTTTGGTAACAAAAGCGACGTCTCCGAATCAGACATCCTTAATTATCTTCTCTACGATGACGAAACTAAAGTCATCCTCGTTTACCTCGAAGATGTTAAGGGTGGTCGCGACTTTATCGAAATCGCCAAAAAAGTCACCCTTAAAAAACCCGTTGTCGTTATCAAATCAGGTCGTAGCTCTGCAGGTGCACGTGCTGCTGCATCCCATACAGGTGCCATAGCAGGTAGCGACAAAGTGTATGATGCTGCCTTTGAGCAGTGTGGTGTCATCCGTGCACGCAGTATGGATGAATTCTTTGACTTTGGCAAAGCTCTTGCTATGCAGCCTCCCGCCATCGGCAGAAACATGGGCATCTTAACCGATGCAGGTGGACCCGGTGTTATGGCTGTTGACGAGCTCGAAACACAGGGTCTGACTGCCGATCACTTTGAAAGAGAAACTGACGAGAAATTTGAGCAACTTAAAAAAGAAGGCAAAATCTTGGCCATCGCCGCTACCCATAACCCTGTTGACTTAACTGGCTCAGTTACCGACGATCAGTTCATCGTATCAGCAGACCTTATGTTTGAGGACAACAACATCTACGGTATTATCCTGCTTGGGCTCCACCATATGCCGGGTCTACAGGAAAAATACATCGAAGGTACCGTTGAAGTTGCCCGTAAATACGACAAGCCCATTGTTGTGGTGGACATCGGCGAAACCGAAATGGCTCTCTATACCCGAAGTCGTTTTGATAGATTGGGCGTTCCAAGTTTTGGTAGCCCCGAAGCCGCTGCCCGCGCCATGAAAGCATTAGTCTGGTATGGTGAATACCTCAAAAAGAATGGTGGCTTAGAAGCCTACATCGCCAACTATAAAAAAACAGTTGCGGCTAAACCGTAACTGTCACAACAATCCCGGCACCATCCTCTATCTTTAGTTTTCCGCGCAGGTAAATAGGTGCGATGATCTCCAAAACATCCGTCGGGTAATTTGGCATGACGGGAACCACAACCGCCGCCTCCTGCTCTTCAACCATTGATCTAAAGAGTACCCCTAAAAAATAACCTGTTGCAGGTTTAATCTGTATGCCCCTGGTGGGATCAAGCATTTTTCTTTTTTCCGCCTCTTCTTTTGTTAGACGCAGATTTAGAGTTCCTAGATAAGGTGTAAACCCCACCTTCCGTTCTACTTGGCACTTAACCCACGACAACTCAATGAAATGCTTGCCTGCGCCGTTACCTGAAAAAACGGTGCCCCTGAAAACCAGTTGCCCCAAACCTTTGCCTTCAGATTAGGGTTGCTGGTTTAGCCACTGCGCAACCGATTTGAGTATGGGGTCGCAGGATATGTCCACGACGGGTACGATCATCTTTTCTTTAGTCTCAATCGTCTGCATATAGCGCGGCATGGGTGCATAACCGACATAGGTCCAGTAAACCCGCCGTTTCTCAAGAAGTTCTCTGGCAACTGCAACGTTAGATGCAGAAAGAGGGAAATAGAGGAATACAATACCATCAACCCAATACAACCCAGCCAGCTTGCCGCCTGCAATTACACTGATGAACCGCGCGATTTCTTCAGGGCTGTTGAAACGGGTTTTCTCCATAATCACAATTTCCTTAAAAGGCTCATAAGACACGGAGACTTCATTGCTCATAATTTATCACCACTTAGATTACCTTTACAGTGTAAGCGGTAACTTTTTAATTTACCTATTTGATGTTGCGGGTACAATAATTATTGGGATTTAAAATTGTGGGATTAAACTATTGATGTGAGCGCGCTTATAGGTGAGGACACGGTAAATAGATGAAAAGAGGATATCAGCTCCCATAAAACTCCGAAGTTGCCTAAATAGCAGAAGGAAGTTGTGCCAACATAAAAACGGAAGGTACTATTCATAGAAGCCTCCGAATCTATTGTCCGCTCTTGACGGATATATACGGTATATGTTTTTCAATGCTCGTTTATGTGGTTTGATTTGGTTGCCGGCAAACTTCTTCCATGTTGCTTAGCATTGCGGGTATCTCAAAAACTATGTCCATATCGGTGACGATTCCGACTAATTCGTCGTTGTTAACAACAGGTAGATGTTTAATGTGTTTTTTCCGCATCATATCTGCGGCTTCTTCTAAGCTGGCCTCTTGGTCGATTGTTGTAACAGGCGAAGATGATACCATTCCCGCCTTTATTTCGCGTGCCGGCAAGCCATGTTCAAAACCTCTCGTCAAGGCATCTTTGGCAGTTATGATGCCCACAGGACGTTTTCCCTGCACAACAACAATGGCGTCGATGTCAAAACTACTCAAGGTTGCAATAACCTCTTGAAGATTTGTGTCCTCTCTAACAACCCTGACCGGTTTTGTCATAATTTCCCGAACTAAGATGTTATCAGACAAAAAATCACCATTTTAAGGTAGGTTTTGTAGTTAATCAATATTTTTAGGAGCAACAAGTGAGTAGTCAACACTGTAACATCTCGCTATTTTAGGGGTTTGTTGTGCGGAAGTCTATTGTGTTGACCACACTTTGCTTAGGAAGTGATACAAGAACGTTTAAGAGTAATCTATAGTTTCTTTTTGGTAGCGTGCGGACGTTATTGTTGTATCGGTGACCATTTAAGTGTCATTTGAAATCCAAGAATTACCTGATGTTATCCGGGTTATTGTTCTCTTAAATCTCACTAGCGGCGTTAAACTAAAGCGGTCCACGCTTAAACGCCGTATCGATCGTGTCTGCGTGGGTTATGTTTGTGTCGACCTTGCCGAGCTTGACAAGGCGCTTGGAGAGATGGCGGCAGAGCGTCTTATCGAAGAAAACGGTGAATATGTCCAGCTGACGCCGCAGGGTCAGAGGCTGGGCAAAGAATGGGAAAGCCTCCTGCTCAAGAAGGAGCCCATCATGGAAGTCGTCGCCGGTTTAGTCGATGGCTCCATCACAAGCCTCGTTGTCATTCTCTCAGCCTTCATCGGCACACTCACCGAGAACGCCATATTCAGCAATCCTGATCTTGTTATCTTCTCTGCTCTCCTAACCCTGAGCGCGGTTGCTATTACCAACTTTTCCAGCTTCCTGCTGGGCGGCATCACAGAAGACCTAAACGATATCATGACCTTGCAGAACCTAATTAACTACAGCCTAAGTGACATTCCTGACAAAAAAGAACGCGACAAATCGCTTCTACTGGTACAGAAGCTCTTCATATTGCTGGGCAGGCAGATTCACCGCTCTAACCTCTATGCTGCCATCATCTGCGGAGTTACAACTTTCATCGCAGGCATAATCCCAATATCCACATACATCCTTCTACCATTATACTACAACATCGTGGTTTCACTTGTACTGATTAGCGTTATAGTCGGTGTCTTTTTGGTCCGATACCGCTCTAAGAAAACCCGTGTCAACTGGAAAATAACACTCGCCGAAACTTTAGTCATTGTCATAATCGCAACAGTGGTTTCGCTTCTGCTAGGCGCCGGCTAAACCCGGCACAAATGCATATGTTCCTCCATTATACATCTGTCCATAACCACCTCAAACCCTGCCTGCTGTGCCGCCTTGGCGGCATCCATGTTAATGATACCCAGTTGCATCCAAATCACACAAGACCGGACAAGCTGGTTTTTGAGTTTGATGATTTGCTCTACAACATGTAGAACATCATCGCTTTTTCGGAAGATATCAATGATATCTATGGTTTTTTGTATGTCTGGCGGAATGTCTAGAAGGCTTTTGTAGCTTTTTTCGCCTAAAACCTTGTCGACGAAGGGGTTAATGGGAATTATGTGGTAGCCGTGTTTTTTGAGATACGCCGCGACACGGTGGCTGGGTTTACCCACTGTGTCTGATAAACCGACGATGGCGATAACACGGCTTTTGGATAGGATTTCTTTGATTTCTTCTTGACTCATTTTGTTCCCACCTGTGATTTAGGGGATTTTGCTGAGTGTAACTCAAAGAAGTGTTCTTTATCGTTATGTACAGCAAACACTTGTACGTCTCGCCGACATTGTGTTTATGGATTTCTGCGACTAACTTCTCAATCCGCTTGATCTCACCATTCGACTTGGAGGATAATATCTCTCGGTACCATACCAACCTTCATCATTGATGATGGCGCCTGCGTCCAGATGCCCATTGGAACCGCTTGATCGAGATGTCGTGCGCCAGTTTAACGGTGGATATGTTGACTATACTTTTGCTGATTTTTGATGATGGCAAGCATAAGCTTTCATCGTAGGGCAAGATGTTTCCTCAAAAAGGAGAAACAACGTTTTTAATAAATCTTCAAATCGTCGTATACTTCTGTTGCTGAGCCGTGTTGAAGGCGGCAAACGTCTGGGCTCTCCTTTTAGAGAAGGGAACCTTTAACCTGAAACATCATCTTAAAGTGTAGTCTTTGTGTTAACCGTTTTTGCTTAGCGCTTGTTTTATTTTTTCGACAAGTATCTTGTTATCTTTGGCTGAGCGTACAGTAACGCGGATGTAACTATCATCCATTCCCACAAAGGTACAGCAATCCCGAATCAAGATGCGTTCTTTTGCCAGCAGTTCTTTGAGCATGGTGGATGTAAGTTTGTGGTTGGTTATTTTTATGAGGAGAAAGTTGGTCGTGGATGGGTAGACCTGTAAGCCGCCGATTTGGCTTAGGTCTTTGGCAAGTTGCTCTCTGTTTTTGCTGATGGTTTCTTTGGTACCCTCTGTGAAGTCCTTGTCGCTAAATGCCGCCATAGTGACTTGGCATGCTAAACCATTGATGCTCCAGGGTTGCCGCATCGTTTCCAGCTTATCAATGAGGGTACTTGCGGCAAGCGCATAGCCAAAGCGTAGACCAGCCATACCATAGAATTTGGTGACCGAGCGTATGACAAAGAGGTTCTCGTATTCACGTACCATACCTGCGACAGTGTTCTGCTCGCCTTCCTCGGCAAATTCGATATAGTTTTCGTCGATACTAAAGATAACGTCTTTTTTATGGCAGAAATCCACCAAATCCATGATGCTTTCTTTGCTATAGAGTTTACCTGAGGGACTATGCGGGTTGCAGAGGCACATAATTTTGGTGTCATCGGTGACGGCTGCCTTAATTTTGGGGTTTTCCAGCGAAAAATCCGCTGGCAACTGGACAAAGATGACCTCACCGCCGACACATAAAGTTGCTTTTTCGTATTCTGAGAAGGACGGCACCGGTATCACCGCCTTAAATCTCTGTGATAGTATCTCAGTTATCATATAGATGAGCTCAATTGAACCGTTGCCCAACAGAACGTTTTCTATATCGACTCCGTGTCCCACATAATCGGCAATGGCTTCTTTAAACTTGACCGGGTTTGGGTCAGGATAGAATTTGATTAAACGAGCATGTTCTTTGACGGCTTCTACAGCTTTAGGCGGAGGTCCCATAAAATTGATGGGTCCACTAAATTCCAGCACTTCTTCGACAGGTATGTTGTATTTTCGGCTGAACCCCCATATATCGCCACCGTGGCTTACGAAACGACGTTTTTTACATGTACTTGATATTATTTTGCTCCTCCATTAGCCGATTCAGCTCTTTTTCAACTGCCAAGTGAGCCTTGTAATGAGCGTTATATAGGTTTACGGTTTTATACAGCCAGTACACAACCCCAATCCCCAGTGTAACTATTGTAAGCAATACATATGTGGTTAACGGTACCGTCTGGGGCATGAAAACCCGTTCGGGAAGAGCCGCGGCGAGGTAAGCGTCCTGTTTATGCTCATGGACCGCTAAGTCCTTGGATAGCAGATAAACGATTACAAAGGCAGGAATGATGAGGATGATGCTTGTCGCCCATAGCTTAGCATTTCGTTGCTTCACATGCTCAATCGGCACCGATGGCTCTTTACCTTTACTTTTGAGGTATTCGGCGATACGATGCTCAAATTGCGCTTCATTTTGAAAATGCCTGTTTCTACCCTCCACCAATCGATAGAACATAGGAAAAAAAGCAACACCGAAAGTTACAACCGCCCCCAAAAACCACATAGAAAACCACACTTTCCGATCCGAGTAGATATTGGTGTTGGAGGTGGCTTGCATTTTTGCTTCAACTCTACAGTTGGTTTGCTTACAAGGTTGGTCGGCCAAACTTTATAAGGGCTTCCATTGGAGGTTAACACGTAATGAGCCAATGTCAAATGTTGCTCTCCATAATAATTCCCGTGTACAACGAGGAGTTAACAATAGGCAACATTATTGACCGCACCAAAGAGGTAGCACGGCAGATTGGTTTAGAAACAGAAATCATCGTTGTCGATGACCGCTCACACGATAAATCGCTTTTGGTTGCATGCAAACGTGGCGTTAAAGTCTACACACTAAAAGAACACCTTGGTAAAGGCTATGCATTACGGGCGGGATTTGCCAAAGCTAAAGGCGACCTAATAGTCACCATCGACTCTGACGGCTCCCACTGGCCTGAGGAGCTCCACGAGGTGCTGGCACCTGTATTCTGCGACCAAGTAGACATGGTTATCGGCTCTCGATACATGAATCGCAAAAGGGTTGAAGCCAGAAAGCTCAACAAATTCGGCGTCCGAATCTTTAACTCCCTTATTCAGCTATTCACCGGTGTCACCATAACTGATAGCCAATCAGGCTACAGAGCCATGAAACGGGAAGTCCTAATGGCACAACAACTCAAATCGGGCGGATATGAAATCGAGTCTGAAATGCTTGTAAAAGCTGCCAAGGATGGTTTCCGCGTGGCTGAAGTACCGATTACTTTTGAACAACGCACATATGGCCGATCAGGTGTGGATCCGATGATAGATGGTTCTAAAATCATGTTTTCGATTATAATGGCTTATCTGAAGGGGTAAACGAGGATGACACAGACCAATTACCCCAAAGTTTCAATTATCGTTGCCTCCTATAACAGCGCCGGCACAATCAAGGAATGTCTCGAATCAATTTTGGCACTGGATTACCCCGAGAGTTATGTGGAAATCATCGTTATGGACGGTGCCAGCAAAGACGACACGGTGAAAATCGCCAGACAACTCCCCGTCAAAGTCGTCTCCATTCACCTCAACGCACCAGCCGCCTATAATTATGCCCAAAAAACCGCCCGCCACCCCATCTTGGGCTTTATAGACTCCGATGCCAAAGTCGAACCACAGTGGCTAAAAAAACTGATTCCCCATCTCAGTGAGCCGCAGGTGGCAGGTGTCAGTGGTAGCATAGAAACATGGAACCAAAACAACCCTTGGGCCCGTAGCATCGGCTACGAAATCAAAAACCGCTACCACCGCATCGGCAAATACACAGGACGTATCGCCACCATGAATCTGTTGCTCAAAAAATCTGTCATCGAGGAGGTCAGCGGATGGGATGAAAAATTACCCAGCCAATACGACACCGACTTCGGTTTCCGAATTGCCAAAAAAAACTACAAAATCGCCTACGAACCATCTGCAATCTGTTATCACTATAACCGTCCTACCCTCAAATCGTTCTACCGCCAACAGCTCCAATACGGCAAAAACACCCTTAAACTCTACTTCAAACATGGCAAATTAGCACGGGGCGATGAAATTACCGACGCCGGTATGAACATTCAGCCCGTATTGCTGTTGGCGGCTGTGTTACTATTCTTTTTAGGGATTATGCCCCTCTTGAGGTTTCTCTGGATTGGACCACCTGCAATCTTGCTGGGTATGCTTCTCTACTTTACCTATTCAGCCATCAAAATTTCCTCTAAATTCCACGATTGGTCAGCCATGCGGCTAGTGGTACTCTACTTCGTTCGTGCAGGTGCATGGTTTAACGGGGCCGTCACAACAACCCTGTCCTATATAGCTAGGAGAAACCCCTAATGCCGCCCAAAGTCTGTTTCATCTCCCCCGAATTTTGGCCGCTGACAGGAGGTACAGGTAGCTACATCTACTACCTCAGTAGCGAGCTCCAAAAAAACGGCTACCCCATATACGTCGTTACAGGTGCAAACCAAACCAAAGACGTTCACGTCAACAAGCAACTGGATGTATCATTCCTAAAAATTCCTAAAACGCCCATCATCAAATCGTTTATGCTGGCCGCCCAAAGTAGTCACAAACTCCAAAGCACCAACGAAACCGCTAAAGTAGACATAACCCATCCCCAGTTGCCTCTCACCCCCAGCTTCGCAGTTCCCCCGCACTTCAGCAAAGCATTGGTCTGTACCGTCCATTCCACCTGGAAAGGGGAAGCCGAAGCCATACGCGGCGAACCCTACATGCGGCTAAACGCCAATGAAAAATTCCTAGTCCTCGCCAACCGATTCCTAAGGTTCTTTGAAGAAGGTATGTTACACCGCGCCCGAAAAATAATCGCTGTCAGCAACTTCACCAAATGGGAACTCACCAACTACTACAACATTCCAACACACAAAATCAAAGTTATCCACAACGGTGTTAACATCAAAAAATTCCAACCTGCAGTGGACAAGCATAAAATTAAGACCGAGTTAGGCTTAAACCCCAACGACATCGCCATTGTCTCAGTAGGGCGGCTCTATGCACGTAAGGGTCTCTTTAATCTCATCGCGGGTATGCCTGCGGTGGTAAAGCGATTTCCAAACGCCAAATTTATCATATCCGGTAAGGGACAAAGCGGCGAAATGATCAAATTGCTCGCCTATGCTGAACGGCTGGGCGTAAAAAACAGTATAATCTTCACTGGTTACACCCCCGATAGGGAGCTACCTAAGCTCTATCAAGCAGCCGATGTTTTTGCGCTCAGCACTTTTTATGAGCATCATCCTTTCGCCGTTCTAGAAGCACTCTCAACAGGTTTGCCTGTCGTCACAACAACCGTGGGTGGTATATCAGAAACCATCCAAACCGGTAGAAACGGCTTATTGGTTCAGCCCTTTAATTCCAAGCAGTTCTCAGCGGCAATCCTCTACTTGCTAGAGCATCCAGCGGAGGCGACTGAGATGGGCATAAAAGCACGTCAGACGGTGGTGGAGCAGTTGGATTGGCGTATAGTTGTCAAAGAGGCGATGCAAGTCTACGATGAAGCCCTGCAATGATTGGCATTATATAGTATAGGCTATAGTTGCTCCTGTCCTCTCTCTTCTTTTATCCACTACATCATCAAAACCAACGCCGACCTCCATACCGATTTAACAGTACATTAACTTTGAATTTATTTTAGCCGCCACACATACATCCTATTTACTGTGTCGCATTGCTTCTGCGGGGCGTATTCTTGCGGCTTTCCATGCAGGGTAAATACTCCCCAGCACACCCAAAAGAACCGCTATCCCCAACCCAAACAATACCAACTCAGAAGTTATAAACACAGAAAAAATAGCACCTGACGAAGAAAACACACTACTCCCCCCTATAACCGGCTCTGGAAGCAACAAGTTAGCAAAAAAAGTCGCACCCACCGTACCAATCAACACACCAACCAGGCCTGCAAACAAACTCAGCAACACCCCCTCAAACATAAATTGCCCCAAAACCGCCCAACTACTAGCCCCCAAAGCCTTCAAAGTCCCAATCTCACAAACCCGCTCACGCACACTATACCACATCACAAAAAAAACAATCACCCCAGCCACCACCACAACAACACCCATCTCCAACACACCCATACTCTGAATATAACTCAAAGCCTCCTGCGCCACCTCCAACTGCTGACCAAACTGAGCCTGCACCTGCAAAATCGAATAAACCAAAGAAGCAGAAAACGAAACCGACAACTCGGGAAACATAAGACCAAGCTCACCAACAACCACCTCCACATTAGAAACATCATCAACAAAAACCCAAAAATTAGTCACTTCCCCCGTATTATTTCTCAACCCCCAAACATCATCAAGACCCACATAAACCGCAGTCCTATTAAGCACCGAATAACTCTCAATACCCACCACCCCAAAAGACTGATTCCAAACCCTAAAAGAATCCCCAACCCCCACACCAAAATAATCCGCAACACCCTCCTGCAACACAACCACCCCCCCATCACCAAACACCAAATTACGCCCCACAGAAACATTAGAAGGCAAAAGCAACGAACCCACACCCCACAAAGACACATCACCCAAAGGCAAAGCATAAACACTATACACAAAATCAGACGAAAACTCTTCCACCTCAAACACAGGAACAACAGCCACAACATGCGCAATCGAAGTGACATTACTAAGGTACTGAGTCAGGTTCATAAACGGCTGCACCAAGATAGCTTTATTGTTTGGACCCGAATTCGGAGCAACAACAGGCAGATGACAGTCTATTTGAGTGGCCACACCACTCATCGTAGCATTAACCTCATGCGAACTAGATATCAAAGCATCAATAGTTTTCTGAGTAACAACCTGACTCTCAGTAATACCGGGCGGAATGGAAACAAGCATCGCCAAAACAAAACCCAAAACCACAACCACCAACACAGAACGAACCTTCCGTCTAAAAACAGTCTTAACCGCCCTGCCCAACACACCCAACACACCCACCCCTAAAAACAAAAACAGCAACCAGACAAGTTAGACAAACAAATTTCCGCCAACCCACCACTAGTCCCTACACCTAAACCCGCAGAACCCACGCCACGCTTACGCCCACGCCGCACAAAAAACACCACCATCCCTAAAAGAGCCACAACCACCAACACACATGTAATTAAGAGTAAATAAAAAGAATCAAACACAAAAGAGAAACCAGATACACCTCCATCCGAATCAGAAGAATCAGACACCCCGCCATCCGAATCAGAAGAATCAGACACCCCCACGTTTTTGGCAGTGCTAATTACTACAACTGTACCCGCAGAAGTACTCTCGAAACTATTTTTCTCTATAGTGGACACTAGATTTGTTACATATGCGTACTGGCCGTTTGGCGCTATAACTATTCCATAAGGTCTTACGCCACCACTTAATGTATACTCGACAACGTTTGTAGCAGTATTTATCACTAAAATCAAATTGTTCCTAAGACCACAGGTAACATAAGCATATTTACCATCAGGCGCTACCGCCACACCATTAAGACCAACAAAGTCTCCGGTTATGGTTGTAGTTACTGCATTACTCTCCGTACTCATTACCAAAACTCCATCAAGACCCGTGCTGATATAGATATATTTTCCATCAGGCGTAAAAGCCAAACCACTAAAATTAACTTGTCCAACTGTTATTTTTGCTGTGACAATATTGCTTGCGGTATCCAACACAGAGATCGTTCCATCCCCATTGGTAACATAAACATATTCCCCATTAGGCGTTATAGCTAAAGCACCAGACTCCTTGCCAACAGTCACCGTAGCTACCACCTCCGCCGTAGCCGTACTTACCACCGAAACCACCCCAAACGTATTCAGCAATGAACCCTCAGCCACAAACTCATTCACCAGCACATAGGCATACTCACCATTAGGCGCTATAACAACAGCCCTAGGATCGGCCCCAACAACCATTGTTGATGTCACCGCGTTAGTGACAGTACTTATTATAGAAACGGACCCCCTAGATGCTGATGCCCCCGGGGGAGTGGGCGGCTCGCGGTTTGCAACGTAAACATATTGACCATCAGACGTCACCGCTACACCCTCAGAAATTCCCCCGGTCTTTATGGACGTTAACAGCTTGTTAGTTGACGTATCTATTACAACGACATTTTTGCCAGTAGCTACATAAACATATTTTCCATCAGGTGTCATCACCAAATCCATAGGATCCCCACCAACAGCCACCGTAACCGTATCTGCTTGAGATAATCCTATCACAGACAAAAAAGCAACAAGAAAAACCCCAACCATAAAACAACTATAAACTTTGCTTAATTTCAACTGGATCACTTCTCAAAAACCTCCCGAGTTAACCCCTCATCAAAATTGCCGCGGTTTGCTTGTCGATTATTTTTTTCAAGTATTTTCCCATCCTTTAAATACATCATACGGCGAGTTTGCGCTGCCACTGCCTCATCATGAGTCACCACAATAATAGTCGTACCCCGTCGCTCATTAAGATCCACCAACAACCGCACAATCTCCTGCTTATTAACAACATCCAAATTCCCCGTAGGCTCATCAGCCAAAATCAAAGCAGGCTCATTAGCCAACGCACGAGCAATAGCCACCCGTTGCTGCTCCCCCTGACTCAACCGTGCAGGTCGATGTTGTTCACGGCCCGATAAACCAACCATCGACAAAAGCTCCAAAGCCCGCTGCCTGCGCTGACCCCCAAACTTACCCGCAAGCTCCATAGCCAACTCTACATTTTCCCTAGCATTCAAATACGACAAAAGATTAAAGCTCTGAAAAACAAACCCGATCCTATCACGACGAATTTTGCAAAGTCTCGACTCAGAGAGCCCCGCAACATCAACCTCACCTAAAAACACACGCCCCTCTGAGGCCCTATCAATACAACCAATTATATTTAAAAGCGTAGTCTTCCCCGAACCAGACGGACCCATAACAGAAATAAACTCACCTTTTCTAACCTCTAAATCAAGATCAACTAAAGGCGAAACACACCGCTTACCCATACTATAGGTTTTAGTCAGATTCTCAATTTTTAACACAAACTCATTACTCATCAAATCTCATCGCCTCAGCAGGTTTAATTTGCGCAGCCCGCAAAGCAGGATACAAACTCCCAAACACACCCAAACATACAGCAACACCCAAACCAAACAACATCACCCAAGGAGTAATAGATGCCCCAATAAGATTAGAAGACTCCTGACCCGGACGAATAGGCTGATCCCCAAACGAATAATGCCCCAAAACCAGGGTCCCACTTGGATCCCATCCTATAGAGACGCTTGTTTGTATGGGTGTGGGTAATATTAAACTGGACACGTAGGTGGTGAAAAAGATGCTGATCCCTATAGCAAGAACAACCGCTATGACATTTAGGATTACTCCTTCAAGTATAAATTGCCCCAAAACCTTTGAGGTGCTAGCGCCCATCGCTTTTAGCGTTCCAATTTCTCGGGTCCGCTCACGCACACTATACAACATAATAAACAAGATTACAACAACATTTGTAACTACTGCCACGCCCATCTCAGTCATACCCGTAATTCGAATTTGATTAAAATTACTTTGTGCCACATCATTTAATGCATCAATTTGATTTTGTAATGACTGTGCAATGTTTAGCTCAAAAAAACCGGCCACAACATTGAGGGTTGGGTCTAAATTTTTAAGCCGGGTTACAACTGTATTTACACTATCCACACTATTAACAAAGATTTTGTATGTTGAAGCCGAACCAGTCGCGTTCACAAGGACCTGGGCATCGGGCAAACTCATGGTCACGCGACTCCCCACCTCATAGTACTGAGGGTATTGTCCTTCTATACCAATTACTGTAAAGGGGTGGTCCAAGATTGTCACTGTTTCGCCCACGCTTGCACCTAATTTTTGTGCAAGCCACTCGTCTAATACAACAACGCCTCTATCGCCTGCTTGTAGGTTTCGTCCTTGAGTAATGTTTATTGGCAAAAGGGTCGGAACCTTGTGAATAGAAGCATCATCTATCGGCACTCCATAGATGACATATGCTCGATCGTTTGAAGCATGATCTAGCAGTATGGGGATCAGGTCAACGACATCGGGAATTGAGGCAATGCTATCTCGCAGTATCTCATTTATTAATGGTTGATGTTTGCTCCAGATCATTTTACCCTCTACATCGGATGGGGCCATGTTCATTGTTATGGGGTAGTTGCATTCTATTTCGGTTGCCGACAAGGTCACCATATCTTTAAGAATATCGGAGTTCCACGCTAAATGATCGATTGCTTTTTGGGTGAAATTTTGTCTTGCATTGATGCTGGGGGGTAAAATAATTATCATGGTTAAGGCAAGCGTCAAGGCGACAATTGCTATTAGAGATTTTGTCTTTCTCCGCTGGATACTTCGAGACGCCCTTGTCAGGATACCCATTAACCAATCTCTCAAAACCAGTTTTACGATATTAAGCTATTAATATATGTTGATTAGGCCTTAGGCGTAATTTAGTTGTTGATGGTGAATGGTGGCAGGTTAAGGCGGGTTTTTGTCAAAAACATGTAGTTAGGAATAAAAGGTATGGTTTTTTCGCGTATAACATATTGATCAGCAATATCGATGGATGTTGAGCAAGCTTATCTTTTTTTAAAGTTAACAAATGTTGAGGAAACAACCTTCTAAACTACAACTGACTAATGAAAAAACCTGCACTGTTTAGATCCCTAACCGGGATGGGAATCAAAGAATTCGACGCAATCTACCTCAAAATAACTGCCAACTATAAAGACTGAAAAACAAAGACACAAAAAGAGGAAACAGAAAACACCAAATAGGCGCCGGACACCCATTCAAACTACCACTCCAAGATAGACTGCTAACTCAACTTATTCTTGATTAAGAATGTATAGGCCTATCTGTGCTTTGGATCGTGTAGTTTTTTGCGCTCATCAAACATCCTGGATCGCCGTTTAGGGTATCACCGTTATGATATGCCGCCGATCGTGCTCTGCATCCGCCGCAGATAAACTTGTATTGGCAGCCGCCGCAACTACCCTTGAGGTTAGCTCGGTTACGAAAGGCGTTAAATAGCTGGGCATTCAGCCAGATATTTTTGAACTGCTGGGTTTTGAGGTTTCCTACATTTAGGGGCAAAAACACGCAGGGATGCACATCGCCCTTAGGTGAAATCGAGCAGTACAGCCGACCAGCGCCACATCCACCGATGAATTCACCCAGTGGCACCGCTTTTTTGGTAACTTTAACAGTTTGCATATGAGCTAGGGCCATGGTGACTTCGCCTGTACCACTTGGACCTTGACACTGTGCCGCCACCCGCGCAAGCTGAGGTGCCGTTGCCAAAATTGTGGTTTTGCACCCTGCTGACATGCGGTTGAGCAGGTAGTGCATTACGTCTTCGCGTTCTTGTGGTGAGAGGTCTTGGTCGCGGTGGTTTGTGCCGCGCCCGGTAGGTATGAAGTTGAAATAGGTAAATCGCTCAACTCCTAGTTGTTCTGCCAGATCGATAATCGCCGGTAGCTCTGTCATGTTGTTTTTGCCCACGGTGGTGGCGATGCAGGCACAGATGTCTGCGTCTATGCAGTTTTGGAGTCCCATCACGGCTTTTTCGAATGCACCTGGAACCCCTCGGAAGTCGTCATGGGTTTTGGCGGATGCACCATCGATGCTTATGTCGATGTAGTTGACTTTGGCTTGCTTGATTTTTGCCGTGTTCTCCTTTGTGAGAAGGGTGCCATTGGATGCCAGCGAGACGTAGAGCCCACGATCTGAGGCATGCTTGGCAACTTCAAAGAAGTCCTCACGGGTGAGGGGTTCGCCTCCACTGAATGCCAGTGCCGTTACATGTGCATCAGCCAACTGATCCACTATGTTAAGCGCCTGCTCAGTGGTTAACTCCTCTTCTTCTACTGCGCCGCTGTTGCTGTAACAGTGCTTGCAACGCAAGTTGCATCTGTGAGTAAAATCCCAAACCACAAGAAACGGCGCACAAAGTGATATGGGTTTTTTTATTCCAAAATACGCAAACGATTCCACCAAGTTAAGAACAGCATTTCGGGCATATCGGTCTGTTAAGAGATTTGCCACTTTTTCCCGTTTAAACCCCAAAGCCCTGCGGAGAAATTCAACCCAAAACCCAATCACCTGCGAATAAAACCTGCTACATCCGTTGCATTTTTTATCGGTTTTGCCCGCGTAATCATCCAGAGCTACTTCCAGCACAGTTCTACCGCATTCGTCGCATTTTTTAAGCGAGAGCTGAAGCATCCACTTGGTCATGGGCATAGAGATAACGGCGTTCCAAAATGTATCATGCGATAGGATGCTCATGGCGGTATCTCCAAGCAGGTTTTATACTAATTGATATGTGCTGGATGTAAAGATTTCTCTATCCCCCGTAGTAGATGGAGACGTAGTTTTTGACATGATGTTTTATTCGCGTTTTAACTGTTAATAATTTTCAAGCGGTGGGTTGTATAACCTGTCTTCGGTTGCACAGTTTTTATATTCTTAAACGTTAAAGAGGAAAGGTGGCGGAGTTTAGGGTTAGATCTACCCGGGTCGGCGCCTCGATTAAATATGTCTGCACATTATCGAGGAGGCGGGCCCTAACCCGCTAATGATAAAGCCTTCAAAGTGCACAGCCAAACAAGACAACATCAAAACCGGCTTAACAAGGGCCTCTCTAAAGCCCGACAAAGCAAAAAGTTTGCGTAGTGCCAAATATTGTAGGGCAACAGTGAAACCCTCTGGTAGAGTAGCCTAAGCTTATAGTTCACACTCGTCGTCTTAGCCCAAACCTTATCTTGGACGCGGTAACCGGTCTCAATGCCCCATCTGCGGTGGTACTCGTGGGAATAAACATCGGCAGCATAGCGGCATACAATCGGGGAAGATTGGTTGCAAACCCAAAATACAGATCTGAAACCGTTAGCTTCTTTTTCTTTTTTGGCAACTGGTCTGCGGGGCGCTTATAGAGGTACAAGTTGAACGTAACATTTCTTCTTACTGCCCAGAGTAAAACGTTTTGTTGGCTGGGCGGCCTCATAGTTTTGCATAGCTTCTTTGACTGTGTGGTTTTTAACGGCTGGTATGATAAAGCAGATGCCAAGGGCTTTGAGTTTGGTGATAACGTCCACGGTGTAGAATCCGCGGTCAAGCAGTCCACATCAATATGTATGCCTCGGGTTTTGGCTTGGGCGAGTAATTCTTTAACTATAGTTGCTTTCTCACTGAATTGGTTACTGTTGTGGAGTATATATATGGTGAATCGTCGTCCAGCCTCAACTATGTTTATGCTGGTGTAGGTGTAGCCCAGTTTGTTCCCCAGTCCCTTTGCCGCCTATGATATTTGGGGCGTTTTTGTTTCCATAGAAGGGTTGGGTGGTGTAGTCGATTGCGACGATGGTTTTGCGTCTCAAAACGCCGTGGCTTCTTAGTACCTGGAGGATTTGGTCGTTGGCCGCTGTTAGGGAGCTGCGAATCTGCGTCTCAGTTAGGCGTTGGGTTCTGTTTCTGAGGGTTCTTCCGGTGGGAATGTATCCCTTGTTTGCTGTGGCTTTTTTTGGAGGTTTGTTAGGCCGCTTTCTGCGTAGCTTTGTGTGAGGGTAGTTGTATTAGGCTTGGTTGATTTGGCTGCTGTTGTAGTGGCTGTTTTTTGCTGAGGGAAACTTTAGGTAGCTGTCAAGCAGGCGAGCTGTGTATTTGAAGACTTTGCGAGATATCCTCTGCTCTATTAACTTACGTTTTTTTGTCTTAGCGCAAAATCTCAAAGGCTTGCACTAAGATAATATAATCAAACCTAAAGGTACCTTTCCATCTACTACTGATCCCGCGAAAATAACAAATATCACCTAAGCAACCTCGATAATGAATGTTTGAAGCAGAAACAGTTTGTAATACATTCACACTCAGCTGACCGAACAGCAGGGAATTCGGCGCCATAAATCTCAATTACTCATTCACAGTAACTGGCTCCTCAACGGTGGGATAAACAACTAATAACAGCTTGCCTGATTGATGTTTTAGAGGAAAAACAATGAACTTAGGCACAAGCAAAACATTAGGCCGCATAGGAGCAATCATAGTGCTCATAAGCCCTGTAGCATCAATAATTTTTAGCTACGCCCTTATGATGTTAGGCATTACAATAGCGCCCAACATCATTCTGCTCACAGGTCTAATTTTGATGTTAGCAGGTTTATACGGTTTAAGCGAACATTATCATGAACCCGGTATCTTTAAATCTGCACTCATCGGCGGAATTATTGTCATAATCAGTCTAGTTTTAGCGCCACTCATTTTGTACTTCGTTTTATTACCAAGCCTTGTCCCTCTAGTACATCAGGTGTTTCCAGGCTGGGATGGCAATTGGGCCTCCCTTCAAGGAATAACGCCCGACGCAAGCCACCTCACTTCAGACAGCATCAATATCGCAATAGTTTTCCAATTTTTAGCCAATTTAATCATTGTAGTTGTCATTACATGGATTACCACTATCATCGCAACCTTTCTTATCAGACGGTCCCTAAAACAGCTCAGCGAAAAATCAAACGTCGGTTTATTTGGAACTGCTGGTACACTGCTACTCATCGGCGCATTTCTGACTATCGTATTAATAGGCATTATCCTAATCTGGGCCGCTGTTCTGCTTTTAGCAATCGCACTTTTCCAAATCAAACATCAAGCGCCAAACACCTGCCACTGTAACCCATATCAGCCAGATTCCACCGCCCACATAAATGTCTAAACGAACCTCTCTTTCTTTTATTTTTTAAGCCAGCGACTATATGAGCTTCTTTATTGTTTTCTGCTTTTGTCCATAATCTGCTCTGCAACCTCTAAGTCCTTTGTGGTGTTTATATTTAGGACAACTTCGTTTTCTTCAGTGATTATGGCGGCGGTTTCGGTTTTGCCTTCACCTAAAATTTTGGCGCCGTTTATAATATTGACACCCGACACAGCATACCAAACACCTCGGTATTCGTCAGTGGAGGAAATAGAGAGTCCCAGACTCTGCCGCTTCTCGATGGGAACAAACACCGCCAAAAAATCTTTACCACAACCCTCAAACTCCACGACCACCCTATCTAGTATCTCCCCCGTTATCGCCGGAACATCCGATGGCATTGTCAGCACCGGACCCGCCCAGCCCAGTTTGCTCACTGCCTGCTTCAAGTCGTCATGGTAGCCTCTGGCGTCGGTGTGCAAAACTTTCCAGCCCATGCTAAGGCAGTGCTCCTCAGTTTTAGGCGTATTGGCGCTTGTGATGATATAGAATTCAGATATCCTTTGTGCGGCTAAGACGGCACTTGCGACCCAGTCAATCAGCGGCTTGCCTAGAAACGGCAACATCGGTTTCTCAGTGGGCCGCCCCATACGGCTTCCTCTGCCGCCTGCCATAATCAACGCAGAAACCATCAAACAACCACCACCAATAGTAGTAGTGCAAACAAAATTAGTGTCACTGCCCTTGCGGTTTCGTTGGTTGCCCCAATCATATCTCCACTGACTCCCCCAAACACATGGTTTGATACCCTGTTCATAACAAATGCTATGGGAACGCTGATAAACATTAAACCCACTGCTGCCAATCCCAACATGACGTGGCCGGTGAAATAGAAAACGGCATAAACTATGAGGGCTGAGAGCAGGTATGCTACGGCGTTGAGGTTCTTTTTGGCTTTTGCCAGAAAAATCGAGCCTAACCCTTTATGCGAAGGTTTGCCTATCCAGACAATTGTTACCATGGCGAGTTTGGCTGAAACCTCGGCAAGGATGATGGCGGAGAAAGCAAACACAGGATTAATCAAGAACAAACCTGCAACCGCAGCGAATTCTACGGCTAAAGCCAAAACTGCACCGGCATATGTTACCGTCCAAGCATGTGCCTTCATTTTGCGGTCGTGAAGGTTACGTAGTCCCAGTGCATTGCCGAGGTCGATTAAACCATCAAAGTGTTGTAGCCCCGTGAGAACAAGCAGAAAAGCTATGGTCATGGCAGCCGGGATAGCTGCACCCAAAAATACCCTAGGCAAAGCCACGTAAGTATTGATTAAATTCAGCAGAAAGGCGGTGACGTTGCTTGAAAGCATGAAGTACAAACTGCCTAAAAGACCGATGAAACTGCCAACTACAGGAAAAAGCCACATGTTGGATGCTGTGGTGAAAATGAAGTCTTCTTTTCCTCCCAATGGGATGATGGTGAGGAAAGATAACAGATCCTTGAAAACTTTTAGGGCTTTCACCAGTGGCATACACTTACAACTCATTTAAATAGAATATAGGCTTTATCGTAGGTTTAAGGGGTTACTGTGGACGAGCAAAAGGTCCTAGTTACAGGCGGAGCGGGGTTCATAGGTTATCACCTATGCAGAAAACTCTCAACGATAACCGGTAATTTAACCATCTATGATGATTTATCCAGCGGCAAAATAGAAAACGTTAACGATGTTCCCTCGGCTAAATTCGTAAAGGGCGACATATTAGACCTCCAAACCCTCTGCGGTTTACCCAAGCAGGATCTGATTTATCATCTAGCCGCACAAGTCGTTGTGCCCTACTCTATGGAGAATCCGCTGATTGATTTCGAAACCAACGCTAAAGGCACTGTTTACGTGTTGGAGAAAGCCCGAAAAGACGACGCAAAAGTGGTGTTTGCCTCAAGCGCCGCAGTCTATGGTAACCCGAGTGTGTTTCCAACACCTGAAACCTATGGGTTCCATCCCTTCTCATGTTATGGCTTATCCAAAGTGGTGGGTGAAGAATACTGCCAGATGTATCGTGACCAATATGGTCTAGATATTGTCATAACCCGTTTCGCTAATGTGTATGGTCTTCGGTGCCATGGTGTTATCCATGATTTTCTCGACAAGCTTGCCAAGAACCCCAACAAGCTCGAAATCATCGGCACAGGCAAGCAGTCACGGGATTTTGTGCATGTCTCCGATGTGGTTGAAGCTCTGTTACGCGTCGGTGCCGGCGATAAATTTAATGGCGAAATCTACAATTTGGGCGTCGGCAAATCTACCAGCATCCTCGAGCTTGCTCAACTTATTTTAACCATCCTTGGGCTCCAAAATCGAACGATTGTTACAACCACAAATCAGTCTTGGCAGGGTGACGTAACTAAAATCTGGTTTGACATCAGTAAAGCCCAAAAAGATCTCAACTGGGTCCCCAAAGTCACCTTGGAAGATAGCATAAATGAAGTCATCGCTGACAGGAAAATCAGCATATGACTAGTTCCTCACCGGTTAAGGGTTTAGTTGCGCTTCTGCGGCTTCCCTATTGGCTCATGACAGGTGGTCTCTCGCTTTTAACAGCGTTTGCCATTCTGAAAGACCCTCTAAATATGAGTCTGCAGACGGCTGTTTTAATTTTCTTCTCCATGGCATTCATAACATCTGCTGGCTTTGCAATAAACGATTACTTTGACCGCGAAAGTGATGCTGTCATCAAACCTAAACGCCCTATACCCGCAGGCGCGCTGACCTTAAAACAGGTGGTGACGATTTCAAGCATCCTCTTCGCTGTAGGGTTGGGTCTTACTTACTGGCTACCGCCACTTAGCTTTGCTATTCTTGCCGTTGATTCCTTGGTGCTTATACTCTACTCCTATTTGGTGAAGAAAAAATCGGGTTTTGCTGCCAACATAGTTGTAGGTATTCTAACGGGAACGGCTTTTCTGTATGGCCAGGCCGCAATCTCGGGTACCGTAACTATGATTTCGCTAAGTCTCTATCCAATCGCGTTTGGCACCATCGGCGGCAATGTGCTTCGAGATGTGCTAAGCTTTGAGGGCGACGCCAAGGTCGGATACCCCACCCTGCCCCAGAAAATAGGCAAATATAACGCTGCAAAAGTCGGGGCTGTGTTCTTCTTGCTAACTGGGTTGCTTGCTCCTCTGCCGTCACTGCCTCTGTTCCCTGGTCACTTTACCGTTTATTATCTACCGCTTATCCTCACCTGGAGCGCTCTGTTAATCTATTCGTCTGTCCGCTTGTTTATCTCTGGCTCCACAGTGCAAAACGTCCGCAAATACGAACGCATCGTCACCATGTCGATGATGCTATTGCCACTTGCACTCATAGTTGAAGCCATAGCAGGATGGTTAATATGAGCAAAACCAAAAGCATCTGCCCTGAATGCCAAAAGAAAATTGATGCTCAACTCAGCAGTCAAAACGGCAAAATCCAAATCACAAAACACTGCCCCCAACACGGTAACTTCAAAGCCACTCACTGGCAAAGCCAGCCCATCTTTAGTCATATGAAAAAATATGACCAGTTCCAGTACCTCGGTGACTTAAACGCACCCAAAAACCCCGAGGGTTGCCCCTATGTATGCGAAACCTGCAAAAACCACGCTTCTGGAACTGTCATAGGCGTCATCGATGTAACAAAACGTTGCAATTTCCATTGCGCAGTCTGTTTCTCAACGTTTCCGGGACAGGAAACAACCGATTATGAACCCACCAAAGAAGCCCTCATCGGCATGCTCGAGTTCGCCGCTAAAGCCAACCCCAAACCGCCTGCAATACTATTTAGCGGAGGAGAACCGCTTGAACGCGAAGACATGCCTGAAATCATTGCCGCCGCACACCGCTTGAAATTCATGACGATTCTAGCAACCAACGGCACCCACCTCGTCACTGATGAAGGCCTAGCTAAGCGGCTTAAAGACAGCGGTTTAAACATAGTTTACCTATCCTTTGATAGCTTTCATGAAGACTTTAACAAGAAAATCCGCGGACTTCCCCTTGTGGATATGAAACTTAAAACCATCGACGTCTGCCGCAAATACGACATGGAAATCATCCTAGTTAACACACTCATGAAGAGTCTCAACGACAAAGAAGTCGGTGATATGATTCGCTTCGCCTCCAAACACACCGATATCATCCGCGGCTTAATCTTCCAGCCCATCGCATTCACCGGTAGAGCCACAGAGAACCCTTTCCGCGAAAACTTCCGCGAATGGAGTTTCGCTGAAGATGTGGAACAACAGACTAACGGTGAGATCAAAACCACCGATTTATTCCCCATGTCGGTTATGACCTCTCCCATTAAAATAATGCGTAAATTTATGCAAAAGCCTTGGCCGCTATTTAGCTGTAGCCCCCAATGCGGCATCGTTAACTGGATTTACGTATCGCCTCACACGGGGAAAATGTATCCAATTAATCGCTTCGTCAACTTCGATCGCTTCTTTAACACCATACGCAAAACCGCTGAAAACGCTGAATCCAAAAACAAACTCCAATTACTCTCCTCACTGTTCATGGGTGCCATGGTATCAATGGATATGCTACTAGTCACAAAAGAAGTCGGAACCTTTACTCTCCTCAAAACTATCCTGCAGACACACATCGCGCCCTCCTACAAGTCGCTGGGCAAAATCCGTCGTCGTATTTTCCTGCTAGGTTGTATGGCATTTATGGACAACTATAACTTTGACGTTAATCGTGTCCGTCGATGCGTTGTTCACTACATTACTCCTGATAAGAAAATCATTCCCTTCTGTGCCTACAACAATGTCCATCGCGTCGCCATTGAAAATGAATATGCTGACCGACAAAATCCGCCTGTTCCTCAAGAGCCGTTAATTAATGAGCTCAAAACACCCGAGCTCGCTGTCGTCCCGTCTCAGAGGATGCGTCGCCGAAAATAAATACCTGCATATAAGCATCTAACCCATAGAGCGCTAACGCCGTATTTTATGTATACTTTATCTTTATATCCCGAATTCCCGTTAATACATAAATCACTGTTGGGGGTTACTTTAGGTCTTTGTAGAGTTGTTTTTGTTTTTTTCAGTTATTTCCTCTGCTTTTAAGGTTTGGTTTGATACAGAAAACATGATGTGTATTATGTGAGGGCAGGTTATGTATTGTGTGTGGTATGAGAGCGGTATATGTTGTTGTTTGCTTGTTTGAATAGTTATTTGACTTGTATGTTTAGGCTACAGTAGTTTCGGGTAAACATATAGATGCCTGTTCCTGAATCGCGCCACAGCTCAAAAACAACTGCATAGTTGCCGGGTGTGTCCTCGGTAACTGTTACTAGTTTCTGGTGGGTTTCTCCCGGTGATAGGCTGAATTTGTAGGTGTCGGTGGGGTCAACTTGGAGGCCGTTTGGAAAGTTGGCGGGCAGGTTCTTTGTGATTTTGGTATGTACTATATAGTTTTGTGCGGTGTTCATGTGGTTTTCAACGTTAACATAGACGCTGAACTCGCTGGTGTGGTTGGTTAAGATAATTTCTGGGTACTCTGTGGCTTGTTTTTGGTGGTTAAGCAGACTGATGGTGTTGTATTCTTCAGGCGTGTGGTCGCCGAGGAGGTAGTAGCCTGCTACCACAGCGGCAACAATAATCAGCGCCAAGAAAATCGCTACAACATAGCCTTTTTCTTCATCCAAACCGATTTTTCTGATTTCGGATAGTTTCAGCATCTAAAATCCCCTTAAAGATGGTGCTAAATATTTCAATTCCTGACTTAAATCTTCTCAGTTTCGGTTTGCCATACTTCCGTGTTTTATATGTCGTGGGAACTTCTACCATGCTGAAACCTTCCTTAGCAAACTGGATGAGCATCTCTGTGGCAAATGCCATGTCGTCCTCTTTGAGTTCCACTTTATTGATGGCTTCATGGGAGATGGCGCGAAACCCTGATTGTGTATCGCTTAAGAACTGACTGTAAACGAAATCATAGACAAAGGTGATGACTTTGTTGCCGATGAAATTCATCAAGCCCATGGCTTTGTTGGGGTCATACATGCGAGTGGCTAAAACCATATCGGCGTCTGTCTCGATCATTTTGGCTATCATGCGGTTAATGTGGCGAACTTCGTAGGTGCCGTCGCCGTCCACCATTATGATGATGTTGCCTTTGGCGTTTTTCATGCCTGTTAAGAGGGCTAAGCCGTATCCGCGGCGAGGTTCCACGATTAGACGACAGTAATCGAGGCCTTTCACGATTTCTTTGGTACCATCAGTGGAGTTGCCGTCGACAATGATGATTTCTTTGGGATAAATCAAATCCTTTTGAATAGTTTCTACGGCTTCCAAAATGTTTCCGGCTTCGTTGAGGGTTGGAATAACAACCGAGACCAGTTCAACTTTAGTCGTCATTTGGTTACACCATCCGTATTAGCGGGCTATAATGTTCCGTTACATGGTTAAATAAGTTCTTCGTATATTTCGGTCAGTTGCTCAATGTTTGTATCCCAGCTGAACCGTTCCTCAACTCTCGCGCGCAACTCAGCTTTTTGGGAACCATATCCAGACATGGCCAACTCTAAAATCGCTTCCGCAAGCCGCTCCGGCTCATCAGGCGGTATCAATCTACCAAACTCCGCTACAGGAACCTCACCGATGCCACCCACATTAGTCGCTATAACGGGTAATCCACATGCCATAGCTTCCAGCGCCACCAACGGTAATCCCTCCCCCGACTTCGACGGTAGCACAAACAGGTCCGCTAAATTATAGTAGCCGGGTAAATCAGCATCGCCTACAAACCCTGCCAACCTAAAGTTAGCTGTAATTCTTCGTTGCGCCACTTGTAGCCTTACATTCTCCAAGTCGGGACCCTTGCCCGCGACCAAAAACACGATGTTGGGGTTTTTTTTGACAGCAATGCTTGCACAGTCAAGCAGAGTGTCGATACCATTTTTATACACTAACCGTCTAACAGTCAAAACAACCACTGCCTCTTTTGGTATGCCTATTTTTTGTCGCAACTCCAATTTTTTGTCGGTGCGGGGACAGAATCTGGTTAAGTCAACGCCGTTGTAGATGACTTTGACTTTGTTTGGGTTTGCACCTAATCGGAGTACATAGTTCTTAGTAGCGTTGCTTATGGTGATGATTTTGTCTGCGGCGTTTAGGTTCTGTTTTCCCACTGAGATATCGTTGACTAGTTCGACTTGATCGAAGATGTTGTTGTAATCGATGAAGGTGTTGTGTTGGGTGAGCACGAAGGGTTTGTTGTAGAATTTAGCGAGTTTGCCTGCGAGAAGCGTGGTGAGATAGGGGTGGCCATGAGCGTGGATGATTTTGGCGTTTTTTACGGATTTGGTGAAGATGGGCAGGCTGGGGATGGTTGGAATCGAGTAGGGAATGCCTAATCTGAAGCCGATATTGAAGGATTCATAACATTCCACAGGCACACCATCTACTGCGTAGTGTTTGGGTGTTTCAATGCGATTGGTCACTACAACTGGTGCATAGTTTTTGTGCAACAGTCGCTTGCTCTGTTCGTTTACCACTTTCTCAATCCCTCCGACATGAGGCAGAAACGTATGTGTCACGATGCAGAGACGTGTTTTAACCATGAAGAGCCAACGAGTAACCCTCAGCCGGCGCGGTATTAAAATTTACGGAAATTCGTTAGGTGGTGGTGTCTGTGTTTTTGAGCGCTTTAGTGTAAACGTTTGAGGATGCCCCAGCTACTAATGCGCCGATTGCGTCATTGGTTAGGGGTGGGAGTTCTTTTAAGATGCCGGGTTTAGCCTGATCAAAGCGCACGAACTCAAACATACCACGTGAGCCGCCGATGTAGGTGGCGATTGCTATGCCAATAAGCTCATCAGCCACAAGTCCTGGTCTGCCCATGAAGCGTTCCATGGTTAAGCCGGGGATTCGGCCGTTTTGGGCTTCTTCTTGTGCGTGGAAGGCCGCGACGATAAGTGTGGAGACATTGACGTCTTGGAGGATATCGAGAAATTCCTCTGTAAGAAGTTCAGTGGCTTTTTCGGGTGTTTCTATGCCTGGGTGGGGTACATACATTTCAAGGGCACTGTCGATTAGGCTTTGGAGGCTAATGCCTCGGGCCTCAAGATATGTCAGCAGGGGCGGGATATGGTTTTTCATAGGGGTCAGCCGCTTTTTAGTGGTTGCTGTGTATTTTAAGTGTTATTGAGGGGTTTTCCGTAAACCTTATATGAAAAGCTTGGCTAATCCAGCCAACAGCTGATGTGGAATTGCTAAACATAAAAAGACACCAATATATTATGCGAAAATTTGATGGTGGACAAATTATCTGCATGGTTGTATAATAAAAAATGCTTTTTTATGGCTGATTGTTAATATGGCAAAAAACCATAAAATTGACGTAAAATTAGAGGAAGCATAGAATGAAAGTTGTTGTTTCATGGAGTGGCGGCAAAGACAGCGCCTATGCATATCTCCTTGCAAAACAGCAAGGCCACCAAGTCCTATCTCTGCTAACTCTGATGATGAACAAAGAAAAATCCAACTTCCACATGATACCTGCAGATGTCATCGACGCACAAGCAAACGCCGCCGGAGTTCCGCTTTTAAAAAAAACCACCTCTGCCCAAACCTACGAAACCGACTTCAAAACAATCCTCACCGACTTCAAAAACAAAGGAGCCGAGGGCATAGTTACTGGAGACATCTGTGAGGTTGCTGGGCACGAGGCAGGCTGGCTGGACCGCATCTGCAAAGAAATCGGCTTAACCCCCATCAAGCCGCTATGGATGATCAACACAAACCAACTCTATCTCAACTATCTAACAACAGGCTTAAAAGCAACCGTAGTTCGCACCAACAAAAACCTCAGCGTAGATTGGCTTGGTCGCATCTTGGATCACCAATTCTATGACGATATCCAAAAACTCCTCGATGTGGATCCCTGCGGTGAAGGTGGCGAATACCACACTATCATCACTGACGGTCCAGACTTTAAGCAAAAAATCGAGTTAGTGGCGACAGAAAAGAAACGCTTAGATAATGGCTTTGGATACTTAGAAATCAAGAACTGGAAAGTAACTCCAAAGTAGGCTAAAAACATGGACCTCATAGTTGCAAATAATGAATTGAAAGCAAAAGCCTTTCTCCAAGAGATCGAAGGAAAAACACCCCTCTTCATAGCCACATTAGCTACCACCGAAACCGGCAAAATCCCCGGCTTATCAGCTGCAGGCGCAAACCCCGACTTTACCGATTTTACTCCTCCTGCAGATGCCGAATTACTATTGCTAGGCAAATGCAAATCTATACAGGGCGTTCCCATAACCCCTGATGGCATTCCGACACCAGCCCTCATAACAGCCTCTGCATTACACTTAGCCGACATACCAGCACTAATCGTAAACGGCGGCGTCAAAGTTAAACCCCAAATTCCCTACATAAATGTCAACGGCAGTCCCGGCCGCGACATTCGCACAGGAGATTCTGTCGATAACGTCGAGGAAGTGATCGATCGCGCCAAAGTTGTCGGCGAACACTTGGCAAAAGCGTCGGAATACCTCGTCATCGGCGAAAGTGTACCCGGAGGAACCACCACTGCACTGGGTGTACTGGCGGCTCTTAATGTTAATGCACAGGGTAAAGTCAGCAGTACTTTGCCGGATAATCCGCATAACTTGAAGGCAGAAGTCGTAGCAGTCGGCTTGAAAGCCGCCGCACAAAAGTTTGGTAACTTTAAGGGCGATCCCATAAAAGCAATTTCAGCGGTCGGTGACCCCATGATGGCGGCAGTTGCCGGTTTAGTCATCGGCGGCTCACGTCAGACACCCGTTTTGATGGCAGGCGGAACCCAGATGACCGCCGTTTTAGCCGTAATCAACGCCTTGGAACCCAAAGCCCTCTGTAACGTTGCCGTCGGCACTACCCGCTGGGTCGCCAAAGATAAGTCCAGCGATATCTGCGGTATCGTTAATCAATTCTGCGAAGTTCCAATCATCGCAGCTGATCTGGATTTTGGGTCATCCAAGTATCCAGGCTTGCAAATCTATGAAACCGGATTAGTCAAAGAAGGCGTAGGTGCAGGCGGCGCATCTATAGCGGCTATGGCTAAGACCGGCGGTGCGGTTGATAAGCAAATTCTTCTTAAGGAGATAGAACGTAACTATGCCTCACTGATGCAGATAAAGTGAGACACCCCTTGGTCGTTAAACAGTTTAAGAACCTTCTATCTTTTTTAACCGTTTTCCCAGTTAAAATGGATGAGAACCTGCTCACTGACTGCGCCAAAAACATGTGGGCCTTTCCCCTCATTGGTGCATTGATAGGTCTTTTGGTGGGCGTTTTTGGCTGGGTTACACTTCAGTTCCTGCCCGGTCTTGTTGTCGGCGCATTGGCACTAGCACTACTACTATGGGTGACAGGCCTCCATCATACTGATGGTTTGCTAGATTTTGGCGATGGTATAATGGTCCATGGTAATGCAGAAAAAAAGATAGCTGTTATGCATGACCAGTTCACAGGCGCAGGTGCCATAGGGTTAACTTTGATGACCTACATAGTTACTGCCTTCGCCTTTGCGGAGCTAGGCAAAGGCGTATCAATTGCCGGTTTCTATGTGCCTTTGTTTGTTCCGGGGTTAATCGTTGTTGAGTTATGTGCGAAACTTTCGATGGTTGCGGTTGCTTGGGCTGGTAAATCGGTACATCAGGGTATGAACTCGCCGTTTTTGGAGGCTATGCATGGTGCAGGTGGTAATTGGCGTTTGATTGTTGCGTTGGCGGTTTCATTTGTATTTGCTTTGCCTCTGCTGGGGTGGGTTGGTTTTTTTGTTGTTATAGCTGCTCCAATCACGGGTTTGGTCATGACTGTGGTTGCTCATCGGAACTTTAATGGCGTTACTGGCGATGTATTTGGTGCTACAAATGAACTGTCGCGGCTGGTTTGTGTGGTTGTATTGTTGGCGGTGGTGGTATGGGCGTAGTTGCGCTGGTTATGGCGGGCGGGCGAGGTACGCGGATGAAATTGTCTGTGGAGAAACCACTTATCGAAGTCTGTGGTAAGCCCGTTATCGAATATGTGCTCTCTGCTCTCAATGACGCAAAGAGGGTCGATCGAATAATCGTTGCCACAACTGCTGTTACGCCTAAAACCACGGTGTTAATGGAGCGGCGCAATGTGGAGGTTATTGAAACGCCCGGCAGAGACTATGTGTCTGATATGGGTTGTGTGGTGCAGTCGTTGCGGCTGGGTGTGTTTTTGGCGGTTGCTGCTGATCTGCCGTTGGTAAAACCAGAGATGTTTGATGCTGTTGTGGAGCGCTATGAACGTTGTGGGAAGCCTGCGTTAACAGTTGCGGTTCCACTGGCGGTTAAAGTGCGGCTGGGGATGTGTGTTGATTACTCATTTGTAGGGGAGGGGCAGGAGTTGGTGCCGGTTGGAATAAATGTGATTGATGGTAGCAAACGTTATGGCGATGAATGGCTCGATCAAGATATATATATTTTAGACCATGAGGAACTAGCGGTTAATATCAACACAGTGCAGGAGTTGCAACTGGCTGAGCGGTTGATCTGTGAGCGCGTAAAGCAGTTGCGTTGAAGCTTCTAAATGTCAATTCCGATAGTTGTCGTTTGTTGTTTTTTTCGAATTATTTTTTACCATTTATGAATAAAAAAGGCTGTCGTATTTTTTTACAATTTATACACGTTTAGTTGGTGCTTGTTGTATTGCCCTGTAAAATTTGTTATATCAGCATACTTGACTGATGCCCAATCAATTTATAACCGACCTGCTACATTTACTGTTATTATGTCTTCGAGAGTTTCCACCGGTGTCAAGGGCATAGACGAAATGCTAAAGGGCGGTTTTCTTCCCAATAGAGCAATACTGTTGAGGGGTGGGCCTGGTACAGGCAAGACTATCTTTTCTTTGCAGTATCTTATTGAGGGAGCAAAAAAAGGTGAAATGGGGCTATATGTTACTCTTGAGGAACCCGTAGATTCAGTACGTAAAACAGCTACTAGCTTAAACCTTGATTTAGAAAAATATGAAAAAGAAAAGCTTATTGGAATATTTGATGGTAGCCGAATGGTGTACAAGTTTGGTGAGGAAAGAAGGGGTATTGATGCCCAAAGACCTGTAATTTCTAATACAATTGATCAATTACAAATTTTAGTTACAAGCTCTGGGGCTAATAGACTGGTTATAGATTCAATTACTAGTGCAATAATTCATCAACGGTTTCCTACTGACAAACGTTTGGAAGTACTTGAGCTAATGAAGGGGTTACGAAAAATGAATTGCAACTCCCTAATTACGTCTGAGTCAGCGTCTCCCGCAGAGGATGAATTTTTTGTAGAAGAGTACCTCGCCGATGGAGTGATTATTCTTTCCAATTCTCATCGTAACTTTGCTGTAACAAAAACAGTCTGGATTGAAAAAATGCGTGGATTAAAGCATGATGATCAGCCTCGGAAATATGAGATTTCTGATAGCGGCATCATTGTATATGCTTCTGAACCAGTTACAGCTTAGCCGTCTCATCAGCCAATCTGGTGAAGAGTGAAACGGTGGCTGGGTCAGAATGTATTGTTGGATAGAAGAATGCATATAGATTTATGCCATTTTCTCTTATGTAGCCCATCTTGTTGAGTAGCATGTTATAGACTGCATCTGTGCCAAAGACTTGAATTAACAATGAAAGGTGTAAAAATATTACAGTGTAGCCTTTTTCTGCTTTTTGACTTTGTAGTGTTACTTGTGAGAGGGCTGCTCCGATTTGGGCTAAGCCCATAGGAAGTACGATGAACTCTGACTTTGCTTTTTGAGCACTTGAAGAAAACAGATACACTGAGACTTTTTCTGGATTGATCCATTTGATGGCTCGCAGTTCTTTGTATGGAAATACATCTTGAAAAACGAAAACTGCGGTTTCAGTTTCTTCATTGACGTTTTCGGCAGTTTTCTTCTTTAGCCAGTTTGCTTCTCTTACGATGACATTAGAGTTCTCTGCTGAGGTAAGCAGGATTAGTTTACCTTCCTGCCCATAGCCCACCTCAGGTGCAGGGAATTTTTTTACCCGAGCTTTATCGGCTATGACTACAAAATCGTAGTCTAAAACACCGAATAGAATGATTATTTTTGCTATAACTGCAAAGGCATCAACGACCCAGCTTGTGCCTTCACTTAAAAGAAGTTGGGTAATGTTGGTAGTGTAGAGCAGAATCCATCCTATTAGTAACCTATCAGTGCTTTTCCCAAATAACATTCTGTGCTGAAATATGGGAATGGCTACAAACAAAAACAAAACGGTGTAGCTGGTAATTTGTAAAAAGTGCCTAGGTGCCAATCCAAAATATACTATAACGCCTGCGAGGAAAAGAAAAACTATGGCAATGCTAAACGTGATTATGAACTGTTTGGCTTTACATAATTGCCAAATACCGACTACAAATAATATGAATGCGCTAAAAAATAGGGTGTGAACAATTTCCGGAGGAAAGCCGTGTGCTCTTAGAAATATTTCAATACCATAAACTAAAAAACCAGCCGCCCATGTATAGTGGAAGATGCTCCCACTAACTCGTTCCTTAATAGCATAGTATGAGATTATTAACCCGCAAGCGATTGTGAAGATACCATTTAGTAATAGCCAGAGCAGGGTTATATCGATCAAGTATGTGGCTTGCTCCCTGCGGTTTTGTCCTTTCTATTTAGAGCTACAAAGTTGCTGTAATTCATAGTCGCTTATACCGATTCTGCATATTTTTGGGAATGACCCCTTTCTGTTTTCGAGGTAATTGGTAAAGGCGTCTTTTGGCAGAAGGCTTAGCTTGATTGGTTTGTACGTAAACGAATCTGCAAGCAGTTTATAGTCAGGATTATTAGTGTAGAGATATTGATGAATTTTATCCTCTATTTTTATGTCTTGATTTTGGTCTTGGTCAATTAACTCAGCGTAGATATGTAGATATTCACGGCCTTGTTCGGTTTTGATCTTTGTGGTAAAATCAACAAGTTTTAGCCCGAGATTATGGAATGCATCAAGCAATTCTGTTTCTCCTATCCGGGTAAAGTTCATTATTGAAATGGTAGCATCTAATCTTGCACTGTATTCGAATATTGGATAATCAGTGTTGATTATATTGTCGCCTTTGGCTATACATTTGAAAGCGTTGGTGGTGTCGTATCGGGTGATTTCACCTATCAGGTCAGTGTAGATTAGACGGTATATTTTTCCTACTTGTACCTGGTCTAGTCCAACTATTTCTTCGGTTTGGGTTTTTTCGCATGGTGCAAATTCAAAGATTCCTCGACGGGGGTCAAATATGAAGCCCATGGAGTGTTGAATTGAGGGTATTGTGGGTGAGATGGTTTCGGTTGATGAGAAGCATGTTTTTGGGGATGTTCCCGTGAATTTTTCAATGTCCTCTTTGTGGGTTTTGGCTATTAGGTCGTCCATTACGATTATGCCTTTGAGGTTTAGGGGTTCTTTTAGTTTGGGTATTACTTGGGTGATTAGTGTTGAGGCCACGATCCAGACAGCGTCGATTTTTTTGTAGTTTAGAATGAAGTAGTCTACTTTTTCTTTGTATGTGAGGTTGATGTTTGGGACTAGGTTTAGGAAGGGGGCTCGTTTTTCTTTGGAGCCCATGTTGAACATGGAACCTGATAGGTAGGGAGCTGGTCCCATGTTGAGGTAGAAGGTGTCTCCGTATTGCATGGTTATTTTTTTGCCGTCGTGGAATAGCGCGAAAATTACGGGGAGTGCGGTTTCTCTGAGTGCTTTTCGCATGGCTTTGCGTGGGATTAGAAATGTTTTGTTTTTGCCTGTAGTCCCGCTTGTTTTGATTGGTGCATATTCTTCGAGGGGGTACATGAAAGCATCGGGTGAGGGGTTTTCATAGAAGGGTTCATAGAAGGTGTAATCTGTGTAGGGTAAGTTTTTGAGCTTTGTTTTGTTGTGAACTCCAAGCTTTTTACCTATGATTGTTTTTTCTAAGTGTTCAAACTTGTAGTTTAGAGTTCTTGTTTGGTTTTCAAGCGCTTTTGATAGAGGGATTTCAAAAGAATCAAAAGCATTTGTTTTTAGCCGTTCGAGAATAAATTTACCTAATGTTGGATTTTCCATCAGACTCTCAAGCATTCCCCTTTCACCTAATTCATATATAACGCCTTTCTTTAGGGGAACTCTAAATTAAAGTTTTGCTAGCGTTAAGTTGTTGCGTGTAACTGGAAAATATTCTGTCTGTTTTTTTATTAGGGATTTTCTTTTTCTACACCGTTGAAAGACCTGTAAGGGCTATGTGAAGCCTTAACATTTATATTTTCGTTTACTTTTTGCATATTTCTGAAATAAACTATTCTACTAAAGTAGGGAATAACAGTATGGCGTATTTAACAACAACAGGTTCAGGACAACCCGTCCTCATCCTTAAAGAAGGAACCACCCGAAGCAGAGGCAAAGAAGCCCAACGAAATAACATCATGGCCGCTCGGGTCATCGGTGAAGTGCTTAAAACCACTTTGGGCCCACGCGGAATGGATAAGATGCTCATCGATAGCCTCGGTGACATCACCATTACAAATGATGGTGCAGCCATCCTAAAAGAGATCGACGTAGAACACCCAGCAGCAAAAATGATGGTTGAAATCGCCAAAACCCAAGATGATATGGTTGGCGATGGAACCACCAGCGCAGTCGTGCTCTCAAGCGAACTCCTCAAAAAAGCCGAGGAACTACTCGACCAAAATATCCACCCAACAATCCTTGTAAGTGGCTTCCGCAAAGCAAGCCAAAAAGCCATCGAAATAATCGGCAAAACTGCACAACCCCTTGACACAAACGACAAAAAAACCCTCCTCAAAGTTGCCCTAACATCTATGAGTAGCAAATCCCTCGGCTCAGCCCGTGACCACCTCGCTGAAATCACCATCGATGCAGTAAAACAAATCACTGAACAACGCGGAGACAAAACAATCGCAGACATAGACAACATCCAACTCATCAAAAAAACTGGAAAAAGCCTCATTGAAACTCAGCTTATCAAAGGAATTATAATCGACAAAGAAGTCGTCAACCCCGGCATGCCAAAACTCAAAGAAAACGCCAAAATCGCCCTCCTCGACTCTGCACTGGAAATCGAAAAAACCGAAATTTCAGCCGAAATCAGAATCAAAGACCCAACCCAGATGAAAGCCTTCCTTGACCAAGAAACTTCCATGATGCAAGACATGGTCAGCAAAGTCAAAACCTCCGGTGCAACCGTGATTTTCTGCCAAAAAGGTATCGACGACATGGTTCAACACTTCCTTGCAAAAGAAGGCATCATCGCTGCACGTCGAGTAAAAGAATCCGATATGGAAAAACTCGCCCGCGCAACCGGCGGCAGAATCGTCAGCGACCTCGACGACCTCAAAAAAGAAGACCTTGGATTTGCAGGTATAGTAGAGGAACGCAAAATCGGCGATGACAAACTACTCTTTGTCGAAAAATGTAAAGACCCCCACGCAGTCGCCATTCTCATACGCGCAGGCCTCGAACGTCTAGTCGACGAAGCCGAACGCGCCATGACTGACTCGCTCTCCGTCGTATCCGATGTAATCGAGAACAACCAGATTGTTCCAGGTGGCGGCGCAATCGAAATCGAAATCGCCAAAGAACTCCGTAAATTCGCAACAAAAGTCGGCGGTCGCGAACAACTCGCAGTCGAGGCCTTCGCAGACGCAGTCGAAGTCATCCCACGCACCCTAGCTGAGAACGCAGGACTAGAACCCATAGACATCCTTGTCGAACTCCGTAGCACGCACGACAAAAGCGAAGGTAAATTCAAAGGGATCAATGTTTTCACCGGCAAACTCCAAGACAGCATCACAAACGGTGTCATCGAACCCATCATAGTTAAAGAGCAAGCCATCAAATCCGCCTCCGAATCAGCCGCACTCATACTGCGCATCGACGACGTCATCACAGCCAAAGCGCCCAAAGCACCCGCAGGCGGACCCGGCGGTATGGGCGAAGACTAAACACTCAATTCATCCCCCCATAATTTTATTTTTATTTTTATTTTCAATTTCAGACTGCGCAAAAACGAACAGTTTACATAACTCAGGCGTAATTTTTTCATGTATCGATAACATTAAAAGAAAAATTACTAAAAATTAGTGTAAATCTGTTAAAAAAATAATAAAATGCCAGTCACCACTCAGAAATACGCGTTATTGTGCAGTCTGATTTCATCATCAAAGCTTTTTAGCGGTAAGTTACCCTTCGCTGTTTGTCGAGGGGAAGGTAAATTAATAGAGGAGAAATATGTATGTACGCTAATCTTTGCGCTCTGGTAGTATAGTCCGGTCAAGTATAGCGGCCTCTCGAGTCGCGGACCCGGGTCCGAATCCCGGCCAGAGCACCATCCCTTTGGGTACGTATCTCCTCCTCAAATTGTTCAAATAAAACGCCCGATTTTTAAACTCCCAAAAAATAATAAGAACATGACCACCAATGAACCCATCCACGACTACGATCAACGCCTTGTAAGAGCCCGCCACAGCCTCAAACTACTTCCTAATGGTGATGTGGCCATTAGGTTTCTTGATCATTTAGGCGCTTTAGGTCTCTCGATTGCTCGCGTAACAAAATACGCCGCCCACCTGCCCGTACTTTTACGTATGATAGATACTGACCTTAAATCAATGAGTAAAGCAGATGTTGAAACCCTTGTTGCCGCCATAAATTGCAGCAAACAAAAAGCGTTGACCAAACGAGACAAAAAACTAACCCTGCGCAAACTTATCCAATACGCCAAAGTCGGTAGCTGTGCTAAAGGCACCCCCATGCCTCCCGAGATAAACTGGATCAGCTTAGCAGTAAAAGACAAAGACTCCCGCGTAACCCCTGAAAACCTGCTCACCCAAGAAGACTTTACAGCCATCATAAAAGCCACCACCAACAAACGTGACCGCGCCATGGTTTATGTTCTCTTCGAAGCAGCCCTACGCCCTGGTGAGCTCTTAACCATGCACATAAACAGTGTGATATTCAAAGAAGAATACTGCCTCATCGCCGCAAATGGCAAAACAGGCATCAAACGCATACCACTGGTCATGTCCTGTAAGCCCCTCTTGGAATGGTTAGAGGATCATCCAAACAGAGACGAACCTGAAGCCCCCTTATGGTGTTCTCTGGCCAGCAACCGCATAGGAGAACGCTTAAGCTACAGGCACTTTCGTATAAAAATCAAAAAACTGGCCCAAAAAGCAGACATAAAAAAAGACATGTGGCCCTACCTCTACCGCCACACTAGCCTAACTGCAATGGCCAAAGTCTTCACCGAATCTCGTCTAGAACAATTCGCTGGCTGGACGTATGGAAGTAAAATGACCAGCCGATACGTACATTTCTCCGCCAGAGACCTAGAAGACGCCATACTTGAACTTCACGGGCTAAAAACTACCACCAAAGACACAGGCATAACAAAAATAGTTAACTGCCCAAGATGTGGCAACAAAAATCCTATAGGCAAAATAAGATGCACCACATGCGGCATGATAATAGACAAAGAGACCGCATTGAATTTGGAAAATGTGGAAATGCAAAAAGCCAAGGGACTTGAAAAAGATAATGTAGAATTGCAGACAAGGCTAAACAAGCTTGAAGAAGCTATTTCAGCTTTGATAGGCTCAAGGGGCAAGGTTTGAGGTCTTGTTTGTTACTCCTCAGCTTTATTTTGGGGTTTGTTTTCCAGCTTTTTTTGTGTATTTTTAAGGGTTGCAAGGTATTCTTGTTCAACAGGTGTTAGAGCAGTTATTGTTTTTTGTCGATATTTTACGTATTCTACCTCTGCTTGTGCAAGAGCATCCTGATGACTAACTACGCCGGCATCAGACAAAACCCCTTTGCCATAACGTTTAGCAAAATCATCCAATTCCCCAACCCAATCCCTCATATACATAGGCTTATGTTGCATAGCTCGAAGCTCTGCAAGATCAAAAAACGCCGACACCATACGATTCAACACAGCTATCTCTTCTTGAGATAGATAATTTTTGGCAATTCCCACCTCGTTTTTTGTAGGTTGCTCACCTGAAAAAACAGTTAACCCCATAAACGGCAACTCTGCATTAGCTCGCTGGGCAATCACTTCAGCAGCCGTATGACCATGTGCTGCGAAATGAATTTTGTTTTGAACCATTTTGAAAAATTCTTGCGACACAGGCGTTCGCGGGTCATAGTCTACACTTGTGGCATAAAGATCCAAAACCTGACGATAAAACACTTTCTCACTAGAACGTATATCACGAATACGCTCCAAAAGCTCAAACCAATAACTCCCCCCACCAGCCTTTTTCAACAAATCATCATTCATCGAAAAACCCTTAACAATGTATTCACGTAGAACTCCTGTTGCCCAACGACGAAACTGAACCCCGCGCAAAGACTTTACACGATAACCAACTGAAATAATAACATCCAAATTGTAGTACTTTACGTTTCTAGAAACCTCACGCTCACCTTCAGTTTGAACTGTCAAGAAATCCTTGACAGTTGCCAAATGCTCCAATTCGCCTTCTTCATAGGCATTATTGATATGCAGGCTAACGTTTTGTTTTGTTGTTTGAAACAACTCGGCCATCTGTGCTTGGGACAACCAAACAGTTTCCTCTACCAGTCGTACATCAATTTTTGTATGACCATCATCAGTTTGATACATAATTATCTCAGAATTGCCAAACGACATAACCAATCGACCACTACAATTAAGGTAACCTGCTTTTACTGATATATAAAACAGAATGCAAACAAAACTCGACAAGCATACGCACCATTAAATTATCTTCAAACCTGTTGAGAAGCAGAAATGCAGCAAGAGGAAAAGATTCTTGAAGTCCAAGAAGAGACAGTGTAGATAAAGATTAAGAAAAACTGGTGGACGTTATTTCTGTTCTCACTCAGGCCCAAGGTAAACTGTAGCCTGTTTTTTATTAACGAGTTTTTTTTAACTCGCCAACCTCATTTAGAATCTCTGCTAACAATTTTTTATCAACACTAACATATTCAGTCAAAATAGTCACCACAAACATAAACCATCAAATTTTTAAGAGCAAAAACACAAACAGGCACAACACCAAAAAGGTAACAAAAAATCTTAATAGCCAACTTTTTAAAAGCCTGTTTAATATCTCCGTAATAACAGCGAAATGAATGCTAATTTTGTGGCTTGTTAAGTGTTTGGGATTTTCCGTTCACAACTTTTCCACAACAAACGATAATCCTCAAGCCAGCCAAACGAACGCTCAACGATCCAACGTTTAGGAAGAACCACAAACTTGTGCAACTCATTACGCTTAACAACCTCAACAGCCGCCCCTATCAACCCCTTAACACTATTAGCAAAAGTGACATAGAAATATCTAATTGACAGGTTACAAACTTGTCTATTAGAGTTATAGGGGGCTTCTTGTTTGATAATTATTTTCTGTTGGAAGTGTACAAATGTTTGATAATCACAATCATCACAAAAATCACAACCTCACACCTTTCTCACATCATCATCCAGCATAAAATCTTGTGGGGAAAAAGTTTTTTAAGGGTTAAGCATACTCGGTTCATTAGTGGTAAATATGAATCCTCAAAGTCAAAATCGCGATTTTGAGGAGCAGATAGTGACTCAAACGGCTCAAGCTCGGCCAGAGTACTATCCCTTTGGGTACGATCTCCTCTTCAAATTGTTAAAATATTAGCCCGATTTTTAGATTCCCAAAAAATAATAAGGGCCTGACTACCAGTGAACCCATCCACGACTATGATCAACGCCTTGTAAGAGCCCGTCACAGCCTCAAGCTACTCCCAAACGGTGAAGTTGCCCTTCGTTTTCTTGATCATTTTAGGTGTCTTAGGCCTTTCAATTGCCCGGTAACCAAAATACGCTGGTAGTATTTTACGTTTCGTGAAACCTCGCGTTCGCCCTCCTTTTGAACTGTCAAGAATCCTTTGACAGTTGCCAAGGCTCCAATTGGACAGTTTTGTTATCTAACCGGAACTTTTCATTTTGTACCATAGGTTGCTTGTTTTAAGGCTTATCTTGCCGCCGATTAATATTTAAGCCACAAATTTTGGAGTTTGGTTGTATCATAGTTGTACCATATGTCAACTACGTTGCAACCAGCGTTTAAAACCTTCAAAATATGTTTCCGCCTTTTCTATGCCTGAAATACTCTCAAAACTAATGCCTATGACACAAAACTAAAGTTCCGAATCTAAATTATAGACAAAAAAGTTGAACATTATGAATGTTCTATCGTTTTATTTTTTTTGCCTATGTCTGAAATCAAAAAAATCACAGCTGATGCTACAAGCAAAAGCGTTAAAGATGTGAATAGTCCCGTGTAGGCAAAAGCGGTGGCTAGTATTACGCCGCTTATTATTGGTCCAAGAGTTTGTCCTATATCCATTACAGTACTCAGAAAGCCCATTGAAGTTCCAACTAATTTTGGTGGTGCTAATTCACACATTAGCGGCGAAGTTGATGAAACAACCATGGCAAATCCTGCTCCATATCCCATGGCGATAACAAGTAATAGTGCAAACTGGGTTGTAAACGGAACAACAAAAAGAAGCACACCACTTAAAATGCAACCAAAAACGATTGGCAGACGTCTGCCATATTTATCCGAAAAACGCCCAAGCAACGGCCTGGCGACAATCAAGGCGATAACCTGCATGCCGATAACCACTGATACTGCTAGCGCATTGAGATTTGCTACCCCTATCATGTATTGAACCAGATAAAACTCCATAACCCCATAAGCGTAGTACTGACACGCCTGAACAAAGCTGACGACCAATGCACCTCGGCTGCGGGCAACCTCTATCCATCCCCTTAACATCTTTCCCGTTGCAATTTTGGCCTTCACTGGTTTGACGTTATCAATTTTGTTTTCCGATAGCAAGAGTAGGGCTATTACAAAGGAAGTGACACCTGCTAGTCCGACTGCTAAGTATAAGGTGTGAAAACCATAATTGGTAACGAAAAGTATCGCCCCTCCCAGAAACGGTGCAATCCCTCGGCCTACATAGGTTGCTGAGTTAAAGGCAGACATGCGTTCGCCTCTCTTGGTCGGAAAACGCTCTGCTACTGTGGCCTCGGCAACGGGAATAAAAATGGCAGTTGCAAACCCATGATAAAAACGTACAAGCGATAGTTGCCACCAGTTTGTCACGCCAAGATAAAGAAAAGGCGCGGAGGCAAAAATGAATGTAGCAAATAAGAGTACCTTTCTTCTACCAAAAAAGTCGGAGAGAGAGGCGGCTGGTAGACTAACTAGTATTCCCGGAATGGTAGAGGCGGCCGCTATTATCCCGATGAGGTCTGATGGGGTTCCTAAACTAACGGCAAAGGGGTTGAGAACGGGGGTTTTGGCCATCGTCGAACTAAGAATGACCAGCGTCCCTAGTACGCAAAGTACAATAAAACAGGCATCACCTGTTGAGTATACCTTCTTTAAGTTCACATTTTAGCCCCTGCCGATAGTAAGTAAACGGTAGCTAAGCAAAATAATCACGCTTTGTCAATATAAGGAGCTCATTTTAAGTGAGGACTTGCCTCAATAAACACCCAACCTGCATCGCTTAATATCTTCCAGCATCGGCGCATCGTCGATGGATACTCTTTTATGATACCAACAAACTCGCCAGTGACCTAAAAAGTGAATTCACCAACCAAACACAACCCCTATTCAACTGTATGATGCGCTTTCTGAGAAAACCAGTCAACCCTTCTTTGTGGATATAGTGGGTTAACCGCCGAAGCCAATTTTTCTAGAGCTAAGAACGTGCTCTTTGTTCTCTGCGATTATTGGGCTTCTCTAAAAGCTTACTTATACGTCAATGTTGCGCAACGTTCTTCTACGGTGCGATTTAGGGTGAGTTCCGCCATGTTTCTGCCGTAGTCCATGATGCGTTTAGTGGTGTCAAAAATCAGCCGCAGAATCGCTGTAACATTGGGATCCATTTTTTTGCTTGAAATCAGCATCATCAACTCCTTTTCCAAGTCTACAAATGTTTCCCGTTTTGAAATCAACTTTTCAGCATCTTTGTAGTCACGTTTAAACATCGCTTTCACGGCATCCTCATAGATTTGTTGTGCCTGTGCATAATGGCTCATTAGTGCTTCATACACCTCTTCATCGATGGGGCCTTTTATGAACAGCGTTTCGGTGTCAAGGAGCTTTTGGAAGGCGTTGATGTTGTTGATGATGTTTAGGGCATTTTCTCCTATATTTTCGATGTCATTGACGGCTATGCGGTAGAGCAGAAACTCTTTGGGAGTTTGAAAACCGAGTTCACGGTAGAGGTTGCGCTCGATGCCGTACTTGAGCTGGCGTACGATGTATAGTCCCAGTCGGTTCACATCATTTCGTGCTTGGATAACACTTTCTGTCAGCACGGGGTTGCGGTCGGTGAGAGAGGCTATTGCGCCGCGGTTGGCGGCTAATGCCACGATTGCCATGCGACGGACGGCTTTTTCTATGCCGAACTCTGAATGCTTAATGAAGATCTGCAGGGTAATTTCGTCGGGGGTTTCGTCGATGATTTCTGTACCCAAAAAGGTGTCGCGGACAAAGTTTTGGGTTTCATCTTTGAATTTTGTGGCATCTTTTATGTTTTTAAAGTGAACGTGGATGATGTCAGCTCCTATGGCGTAGAGTGCGCGTATCATACGTAGGGCAGATTCAGGGGCTTCTTTTGGGTCGATGTTTATGGCGTATTCTTTGGGTCTAGCAGTATCGGTTTTGTCTTCTTTTTCGGCGATTTTTCGCGGAACTAATAAGAGTGTACTGTCGGGTTGGATATTAAACGCTATTTCACTGCCGCGTTTTAGGTCTATATCTTCGACCCATTCTTTGGGAAGGCTAATAATGTAGGCGCCTCTGCCCGTACATTGGACACGACGGTACCCAAGGTCTTTTTCTGCCATCAACATCACCTTGATATATGTTTCATTTAGTTAGCATGTGTTGAACATTCATATAAATGACCATCAATAAAATCATGTAATAGGTGACGCGCGGCAGATCCAAAAAAGGAAAACCATTTCTATCGCATTGGCTATTGAGATCTAAGCGGTTTAGAATTAGTTAAAAAATAAGTTGGACAATATTTATCAATAAGATTTGTTTATTACACTCCAGAAACGGCGATGTATGAAAATAACATAGCCGAACGAATTCTACGAATGAAACCTCTGCTCAACGAACGGCTATGGCGGCAATTTCTCGCAAACGAAGCAATAAGCTACGGACACGGCGGAATAAACCTACAACAAAATAAGCAGAACCTCCGGAACAACCATCACCACAGGCCCATAAACGAACTAAAAAACCCACAACTCCTCCCAAAAAATATCAGAAAAAAGGCGGCGGAAGAAAAAACATAAACACCAAACACCCAAACATCACCGCGGGGGACGTCGAAGTGGAATAAGGTGGAGCATCGTCTTTTTTGTTTTTTAGCAAAACTTGGCAGGGGAAGCCTTTGGTTGATGTGCAGAGTGCGGTTGATTTGATTGGGTCAATAAAAACGAAAACGGGCTTAAAGTTGTTTGTGTTCGATGATGCTGAGTATGAATTGGCTAAAAAGTCAGTGATAACGATTTTGAGCCTATTTCTTTGGTTAAAATTCAGCCTTTTGAATCCTGGAATTACAAAATACTACCCCAATAACTGTCAAGTTATTTTTTAACTAATCCTTAGTGGCTATAAATGCTGCGTAGTAACAAACTGTTATCAGCCTTGGTTTAGGTAGAGCAAACCAAAGTATACGAGAGTCGCTATCATGGCGGGTTTTGTCGCTACGTTTAACAACATTTTACCTTGAAAATCGATTTCAGTAACGCCGCGTAATGCGCCATCAACACCGAGTTTGCTACAGACCCTGAGCATTTCGTCTATCTTTTCGTCAGAGAGTGAATCCAGAAAGCGTCTAAGACGTAGCATCGTTTTAAAATCAAAACCAAACAACTCATTGCACCGCTTTTGATAGGGTTGTAACGCCTCTGCAGAAACATCACCTCTCTCTAACGCTTGATTTACTACCTTTGCGGCTTCTTTAGCAGCGGTTAAACCAAAAATTACACCGCCGCCCGTCGTTGGCTTCACCTGTGAGGCACAGTCACCGACCGCTAAAAAACCGTTGCTGCAGACCTGCGGAATTGGGCCTCCCAAACTGATGGCATGATAGCCCGTGCTTATGATTTTGGCTTTTGATAGCTGTTTTGAGGCGACGGGGTGTTTGGTCATGAGACGTTTAAGATACATGCGAGGGTCGCCTTTGTCTACGGCTAAACCTACTTTGGCTGTGCCATCTGGCCTTGGAATAACCCAGCCATAGAAGCCCGGTGCATAACCTCTGCCAAAATAAACCTCCACAGCATGTTTCTCTACATTCTGTATGTTGTCCATTTCTGCTTCCACTGCATAGACAATCCCGCTGGGTTTTAGGGGAACTAAGCCGGTTTGCCGTAGTAGCCGAGACGAAACTCCCTCAGCATCCACAACTATTGAGGAGCGCAACCTCATTTCGGCGCCGTTTGAGCCTTCCACTTTGATGCCGGTCACAGTACCATTTTGCATAAGTAGCGATTGAACCCGGGAATTCAAAATGAACTCCGCGCCTGCCGTTTGTGCCTGCTCTGCGAGGTACTGGTCGAAGTGCGCCCGGTTCAAAACGGTGGTGACGGGACAGTTGAGTTGCAGTGTGAATTTAGTGCCGTGGGGTGAATAAAAGTTAGCCGCGCAGAATATGTTCTCAATTATGCCGTGCAATGGATAGAGCCCCAAGGTTTTGAGGCTACGGATACTGATATGTCCGGCACAATGAACGGGTAAACCGATTTGGCTATGTTCCTCAAAAACTCTAGTTTTTATGCCCTGTTTTGCTAGATGGAGCGCTGTGTAGGAACCGGCCGGTCCAGCGCCAATAACCATTGCTTGGGGGAAATTCTGCGTATTCATCGATAGTTTACTGTGTGCCTCCTTATATAACCGTAGACCGCACCTTCAATCTCATACGGTCGGTACACATAATAAATCAACTGCACAGTTACTTCCCCAAAACAGGCCCAATCAACCGTTACATAGGCCCTAAGTTGTCGCTTCTCAAATGTGGCACCTAAATGTGTGGATAGTTGCCAGGCGTAACAGTTGTATCCTCTGGTAGACTTGATTTTTAAGCCACTTGTGATGTGGTCTCGTATTCTGCGGGGTCTGTGGTGTTTGTTGCGTTGAAGGCTTTTTTGCGGTTAACACAGGCCTCACATTTACCGCAGTGTGTGATACCATCGAGATAGCATGACCAAGTAAGCTCAAAGGGTACGCCCAGTTTGATGCCTTCTTTTATAACTTCTGATTTGGGTTTGCTACTGAAGGGCGCTTTTATGGTAATTTTCCGGGTGGTTCCTAACTGGGCTGCTTTCTCAAAGGCTTCATAGAATTCGCGCCTGCAATCGGGATAGAAGGGTTCATCGGAGCCGTGGGCGCCATAGAAGATTTCATCTGTATCCACCGTTACAGCGTATGCGACGGCGGCAGAGAGAAAGATGGCGTTGCGAAAGGGTACGATGATGGTGTTGCTGAATTCTGAGGTGAGGGGAATATCGCGGGTCACTAGAGATGTGGTACCGCCGAAGATATCTTTGAGGGCTGAGAGGTCGATAACTTTGGTAGAGGTATCGAGGGTTTGGGCGATTTTTTGGGCTGCCTGTGTTTCTTTGACGGCGATTTGACCGTAGTTGAAGGTTATGGGGTAAATCTGGTAGCCCTGTCTTTTAGCCCAGTATGCCACCACCGCGGAGTCAGGGCCTCCGCTTAACACGACTATACACTTTTTGTCACTCATGTTTTTTCTCTCCTAACCAAGCATCAAATACGCCGCTTCTTTTGAGAATCTTAAACACTGGCCATCCGACAAGTACACTGACAAGACTGTTTCCCAAAGCGACATATGCGATGGTGCCTATCAAGGGTTCTCTCTGCAACTCTGGTGCGTAGTAATTGAGCATCCACCCCACTGTCACACCTAAGACTACGGAGTAAGCGATGCAGGTTCCGATCACTGTTGAGTCTTTTTTGGTGCGTTTATAGATATAGTAAACAACAAAAGTCATGACAAATGAAGGTATTGTGTTAAGCAGATCGATGGGACCAAAGGGCGAAAATATGTTCGCAACAAAAACGCCTAATGTATGCCCCAAAACTCCTGCTATGCCCAAAAGCGGCACCACTGCCAGCAATGTGTTGGCCACACGGAATTGCACGGCTCCATAAGATATGGCTGGGAGAAACATTACCATTGACACATAGAGGGCGCCATATAGTGATATTATCGCTAAGTCTTTGGTTTGTATTTTCAATGTTTTGCCTCCCTATCCGGGTTTTGTTTTTATTGGCGGAACGGATGGGAGACTCCACTCACCCGCCAATTGGGTGAGTCAAACATTGAGCGCCTTAAAAATGTTTAGGGCTCCTATAGCTCTGTTATGCGGGTGTCGAAGCGCAATTATGATATCCACATAAAAACCAGTCGACCCTCGCTTTGGCGAAATATTAATTAGGCGCACAGAAAGATTACATGGTGCATCTTCCTTCAGTGGATGGCATTCCGCAAAACGGAGTTTTAGGGGAATATAAAACTATGTCACAAAATAATTCAGCTAACCAATTAGTCCTTAAAGGAACAACAACTATAGGCGTAGTCTGTAGAGACGGCGTAATATTAGCCTCCGACACCCGCGTAACCATGGGTTACTATATTGCTCATACAGCAGGCAAAAAAGTCTACAAAATCGACGATCACCTCGGCATGACAATCGCCGGTACCGTTGCCGACGCCCAGCGCGTAGTAGACATCCTAATCGCTAACGCTCACTTATACAAAATCAACATGAACCGTCCCATCCCTGTTGCATCAGCTGCACGGTTAGTGGCTAATTTGCTCTTCTCTGCACGTTATGTTCCTCTATCAACACAAGTTCTTGTCGGAGGAATCGACACCACTGGTCCGCATGTCTTCAATTTGGATCCATATGGCAGTTTAAACGAGGAAAAAATGATATCCACAGGTAGCGGCTCCCCAATTGCACTTGGTGTATTGGAAGATAAATTCAAGGAAGGCAGTACCATAGCTGAAACTTTGCCGATTATCGTCAGAGCTGTCAACGCCGCCATGAAACGCGACGTGGCATCAGGCAACAGCTACAACATCATAGTTATCAACAACCACGGATACACCGAGTTAACCAATGAAGAAAAAGCTAAACTGCTTCATGCAGGAAGTTAATTACTGTGGCACGAACTCAAGAAAAAGACAAAGATAAGATAGAGATAAGTCAATATATTCTTCAAAAAGTTCCCCGTGAAGCAGAAGTCACCCGAATCGAATACGAAGGACCCATGCTTGCGGTTTACACTAAGCGGCCAGAAATTTTAGTCGACCAAAGCAGTATCGTAGCCGAAATTGTCGGCGTCATCCGCAAAAGAATCGTCATACGACCCGACCCCTCCGTTCGCATACCCGAGCCCGAAGCAGAAAAAATCACCCGTGAACTCATCGCACCCGAAGCTGAAATAACAGACATAAACTTTGACCCCAGCTTAGGTGAAATCATCATCGAAACCAAAAAACCCGGATTAGTCATCGGCAGAAACGGTGCAGTTCTCCAAGAAATTATAAAGAAAACCAAGTGGCGCCCCCATGTACTGCGTAGTCCACCGATTAAATCCAAAATCGTCACCCACATGCGCCACTACCTCCATTCAGAAAGCAAAGAGCGCGAACGTATACTCCGCACCGTAGGCGAACGCATCTTCCGCCCTAAAGCCTACGATGTCGGCGACATACGCCTCACCGTATTGGGCGGCGCACAAGAAGTTGGGCGATCCGCTTTTTTGCTTAAAACCCGCGAAAGTAGCGTGCTCCTAGACTGTGGTATTCACCCCGGTAGTAGCCGTCCATTCGAATCGTTCCCACGGTTTGATTCACCCGAATTTGAAATAGACCTACTCGATGCCGTCGTCATCAGTCATGCACATCTTGACCACTGCGGTCTAGTTCCCTTTCTCTACAAATATGGTTACGATGGTCCTGTTTACTGCTCAGCACCAACATCAAATTTGATGACTATGCTTCAGCTCGACTATCTCGATGTTGCTAACAAGCAGGGCGTAACGCCGCTCTACGACCAAAAAGACGTCCGTGAATGTGTGCTACACACCATTCCGTTGCGTTTCGGTGTCGTCACCGACATCGCACCCGATATCCGCTTAACATTACACAACAGCGGTCATATCTTAGGTGGTGCCATGGTACACCTCCACATAGGCGAAGGTTTGCACAACATTGTCTACACTGGTGACTATAAATTCGGACGAACCATGCTCCTTGAAGCTGCTGCAACAGAGTTTCCACGTATCGAAACGGTCATCACCGAATCCACCTACAGTGGACCCGACGACATTGTGCCCTCTCGTGTTGAAGCAGAGGAAACCTTGACTAAGGTGATTAACCAAACCCTTGAACGCAAGGGTAAAGTTCTCATCCCTGTCCCCGCTGTTGGTCGTGCACAGGAAATCATGTTGGTTATTGATGGTTATATGAAACGAGGCATGATGAAAGAAGCGCCCGTATTTATCGAAGGCATGATAAGCGAAGCCACTGCCATTCACACAGCGTATCCAGAATATCTGGGCAGGGAAGTCCGCCACAGTATACTGCATGAAGAAGTTAACCCCTTCCAGTCCGATTACTTTACTATAGTTGACCACCCCCGCCAGCGCTCAAGTATAATGGAAGGTGAACCTTGTATCGTTTTGGCAACCAGTGGCATGCTCGAAGGCGGTCCAGTCATCGAATACTTCAAAAACTGGGCGTCAGACGATCGCAACTCAATCGTGTTTGTCAGTTACCAAATTGAAGGAACCATGGGCCGGCGAGTCCAAAAAGGCATAGGTGAAGTCACCATGATGGATAACGAAGGCAAAATGGTGGCTCTAAGTGTCAAGCTGGGCGTAAACACCATTGAAGGATTCTCGGGTCACAGCGATCGTCGCCAGCTCGTCAACTATCTCACGCATCTGTCCCCTAAACCTGAACGCATTTTTGTGGTTCACGGCGAAAAACAGAAGACCATAAACTTTGCCGGCTTTTTAGATAACAAAGCAGGCATAAATACCGTAGTTCCGGCGCCGCTGGAAACCTTTAGGCTGCTGTAGGCAAAGGTTCACTGTCGCCTGCAACCGGTACAGGGGTTTTCTCCCGCCAAATTCTAATATTTTTAGGGCAGATAACAACCCGTTCTTCGCCTAGCCGTGCGATGTCCCCCCCGGTGGATTCTGCGAACTGGAAAAGATCATTAACGACTTTTTTTACATCTTCTATGCTTTTACCTGCAAGAGGTGTAACACGTAAAATGATTATGTTGCCGTTACTGACTTCAGTTTTGACTTTTTCTGTATCTGAGAGTTCTTTTAGCGGCATGGCTTTTAGGTAGGTTTTGTTTAGAGATTCCATTGGTGTTTCAGGTTGTTGTACAACGGGCGGCTCAATCATTGGTGTATCAGCGGAAGACTGTTCCATTGGTGGTTCTTCTTGTGTGGTTAGGGATGGTTCCGGTTCTTGGGCGGCTAAAGTGGTTTCCTGGGTGTCAGTTTGGATAATTGGAGTGTTTTCTGCTGGATCTGTGGTTTGGATGTTAAACGTTTCTGGTGTTTCTTGGGGCTGAGTAAGTGCTGTCTGCTGTGGTTCATCTTGAGGAAACGTGAAAAGCGGTTTGGCCTCGGACTTTTTTTTGTGAAATAGATTAAATGGCATACTTTTCTTCTCGCAACCTTCATCTATTGCTGGTTCTACAGTTAAGCGTTTCTTTATTCAAGCTTCTGTTCCTTATAGGTTAGATTGTTGTAACCTCAATATTTGATTTGCGTATCCCTGTCCGCATTGTTTCTGTAGTTAGGCAATCGTATTCACTCATCCAGAGGTCAACATCTAACAATTCTTCTTTTATGGTGTCTATTGTACTTTTAAACAAAAAGTTCACCTTGAGCGGGCAAGTGCTTTTTACAAATCAGTTATATCATACGGTTTTTAGGCTTAGTTTACCGCTAGCCATAATAGGCAGAAAGCAGCATCAGTTGGTTGAGGCTTTAATACATCTAATGTCAATGCGTGATCCAGTTTGCGGTACAGTTCTCGACGGGAACACTGCTAAATTCAAGATATCATATGAAGGTGATACCTACCATTTCTGCAGTTTAGTCTGTAAGAAACGGTTTAAGCGTCAACCCACAAAATTCGTCAAATAACCTTTTTTTAACTTCTATTATTCACTTTGGGTACCGTGATTCTTTGAACCTTTGCAGGGTTCTTATCTGAAGAGGATTTTAGTGCTTGAAAAGATAAGCCTGACACTTTAACAAATGAGCTTTTCGTTGGCGCTGTGCTCTTTGGTTTTCAAGGGTTTATATCGTTAGACTTGTCGGTGGTGAAGGGCTTCAGAGATTCTAAAAGTTGCGGCGCTATCAAGGTTGTCCTCGAAAATGTATCACCCTAAAAATTGGGTGGTTGTGGTTAAAAAAAGAAGGGGTGGGGTCATTTTTACTTGAAAGCTTTCCAGACAAGCGCTGCCAAGATGCCACCGATGAGAGGAGCTGCTAAGAACAGCCATAGTTGATTGAGTGCTACTGTGTTGTCAAAGATGCCAACTATAACGGCTGGACCTAGGCTTCTTGCAGGATTCACTGATGTTCCGGTGATGGGTATGCCGATTAGATGAACAAGTGTCAAAGCTGAACCAATAGCAACTCCTGCAAAGCCTTTGGGTGCTCGGTTATGGGTTGTGCCATGTACAACCAAGACGAAGATGAAGGTCAATACAATTTCTGTAATCAACACTGAAGCTAAACTGAAGCCGGTGGCTTCTGTACTATAGCTATTTTGTCCCAGTCCATTCACTGCGATGTTGTAGTTTGGAATACCGGTTACGATTGCATAGAGTATGCTTGCTCCTATGATTGCACCGACACATTGGAATGCGATGTAAAATGCGGTGTCGCGTGCGCTGATTTTGCCTGAAACAAGCATTGAAATGGTTATGGCGGGGTTAATGTGGCATCCGCTGATACCGCCAAAAGCGTATATCATCACCATAACGGAGAGACCAAACGCAAATGCGATGCCTAAGTAGCCGAGATTGTAGCCTGCGATGACTGCGCTTCCGCAACCCAGAAGGACCAGTACCATGGTGCCGATGAGTTCTGCTGTGTATTTTGTGATTGGTTTAGTGGGGTTGGGTTCCTGATTAAGTTTTTCTTCATTGGACAACTGCCTTTACGCCTCTTTATTGTTTAGAGTTAAGTATCATGTCTTAATAAAGACTAGGTTGCCCAAAAAACAAAAAATCTATATTTAGAGTTTTTCTCCGATGGAAATATCCATCAGCACCAAACCAGAGACCAGTTTAGGGTAAAAATCAGTACTTTTTTCAGGCAGAAGCTCATGTTGCACCGCAATCTCCGCCACTGTCTTTGCCGGAATCGAATTAACTATAAACGCGATCGAAGCCTCGCCGCTGTCCACTTTTGCAAGGGCATCTTTGGTCCAGCGCTCATAGAGTATGGTATCGTCAAGACTCAGCTCGCCGGTTTTTAAAACCTGCCTAAAAACTATGTCCCGAAGAATAACTACATCAAAGACCTTAGTTTCTTTGGATACATACGCCTCGATGAAGTCGTAAACTGATTTGTCATGCTTAAGGGTTAAGCCGCAAGCCTTGGTACCATCATAAACACAGAAAGCATGTTCACCAACATGACTGCGTAAAAAAGTTTCAATGGTTTCTACAACAGGCCGGATTTCTTGGATTTCAAAGAAACAGCCAAACCCATCCAACACCTCAGGAGTCAGTTTGTAGTTTTTCAGCAACCGATGTGTGGGTAAAACGATCAACCCTTCTTCCTGAACGGGCACCATATAACACATATAAAAATTAAAAGCAGAATCCTCAGTCCAGCTAACATTGGCACGTATTTCGTCCCGATATGTTAGGGCGCTTTCATAGCGGTGATGGCCATCATTTATCACCATCGTTTTGGGCCCAAAAATGGCTTGAAGTTGCTGAATTTTCTCTCCATCAGTGACCTTCCAAACCGTATGTTTTACACCAAAAGCATCAGTGACCTCTGTCATCGGCTCAGTTTTCGTCACCTCATCCATAAAGCGGATAGTTTGGGCTTCATGATCTTGATACATAAGAAAAACGGGCTCAAGATCCTTCTGCACATTGCGCAACATATTTAACCTATCGGCTTTGGGAGCTTTGTAGGTGGCTTCATGAGGATAAACCCTATTTTCACTGTAAGGATAAAGCCTTAGCGCCGCGATTATACCTGTACGGCTGTACTGTTTGCCATCTAACTGGAATTCCTGCCGGCTGACAAAAACCGCTGGGTGCTCCTCTTTGGTTAGAACATCATCTTTTAGCCATTGACTGACACGTTGACGGGCAACCTCATACTTATTTTCCTCCAAAGGCAGAATGAGACGGCAGAAATTATAAGGCGATAGTGCATAGTAGGCTTTCTGCTGGGCGTGGTCAATTTTATCATAGGGCTGGGTTATAAGATCTGCCGTATTACCTGCTTTTGGCGTGTAAGTTAGGGCTCTAAACGGTCGGACGTCAACCAAGGGAAGTATCACTGAGATTTAGTTTTTCCAACGCATCTATAATGTTGTGAGCTATTTGTATGCTTGCCCGATGTTGTGCCTCAAAAGTTTGAGCCCCCATGTGAGGTGTAGCTATAACGTTTGGCAGGGCAAGAAGTTTTCTATTCATAGGTGGCTCCTCCTCAAATACATCGAGCGCGGCACCTGCAACTTTACCACTTTGAATTGCTTGATAGAGCGCTTCTTGGTCTATTACACCACCGCGTGAGCAGTCGATAATGCGAACGCCGTTTTTCATAAGGCTAAATTCTTTAACAGAGATGAGATGCCTCGTTTTTGGGGTTAGGGGAACATGGAGAGTTATAAAATCTGCATGCGGCAACATATCCCCCAACGCTACAAAACGATCATGCACACATTCTTCGACGACGATGACTTTCATGCCCAATGACAATGCAAGACGTTCGACATCTTTGCCAATAAAGCCGCAGCCAATTACCCCCAAAGTTTTACCGCTGAGTTCAATACCCATCAGCTTATCTTTTTCCCATTTGCCCTCACGCATCGAGATCGTGCTTTGTACGATGTTTCGAGCAAGTGCTATAAGGTGGCCAACGGTGAGCTCGGCGACGCTGATGTAAGACACATGGGGTGTGTTAACTAAAGCGATACCTAATTGTTTTGCCCGTTCGAAATCCACGTTATCTAAACCTTCACCTGCTCTACCGATGACTTTGAGTTTTTTGGCGTTCTCCAGCAGTTCACACTTAACTTTGGTTGCACTACGCACAATTAGTCCGTCATATTCCTCGATGATTTTGGGCAAATCGGGTTTTGGTATGTCCCAGCCTTTGGTGACTTCGTAGCCTTTTTCTTGGAGAATTTTTATGCCTTCGTCAGCGATTTTGTCGCTGACAAGGATTTTTATGGCCACTAAAATCCCCAAATTTCGTCGATTACCGCTAAGACATCTTTGATGCCTTGGAGGTTCCACTCACCCATATGGCCGATCCGGAAGGTTTTATCCGCCAGTTTGCCGTATCCTGCGCTAATGAGGTAACCTTTTTCGCCGAGTTTCTGATTTAGGGCCTTGACGTCTTTGCCATTGCTGTTTATGCAACTTACCGTTATGGATTCATATCCCGCTTCGGGGAACATACTGAAATGTTTCCTTGCCCATGCTTGGGTATAGTTTGCCATGTCTTGATGGCGCTGATAAACTTTATCGTAGGTTTCTTCGAGGAGGAGGTCCATACGTTTATTGAGCGCATAGAGCAACGATATATTGGGTGTGAATGGAGTCTGATGCTTCTTCTCGAACTCAAAAATATCAACCAGGTCAGTGTAGGCGCCTCTGTTTGGCACGGTTTTAGCGCGTTCTACTGCGAGATCGCTGACTAAGCCGACTGCCAAACCCGGCGGTAACGCAAAACATTTTTGTGTAGATCCAAACACGATATCACAGTTGAAGTCTTGTGGCAAGGTTTTGTCGCCCGCCATAGATGAAACTGCATCCACCGCAAAGATGACCTCAGGGAACTCTTTTTTGACAAGGTTACCGATTTCATCGATGGGGCTCCGGACACCTGTGCTGGTTTCGTTGTGGCATACAGTAAGGGTGTCGTATTTGCCAGTGGCGAGCTTTTCGGCGACGGCCTCGGGTTTGATGGCTTCGCCCATTTCAACTTTGAGGATGTCGGTTTGTTTGCCGCAGGATGCAAGGGTTTGTGCGCAACGCTCTGAGAAGGCACCGTTTACACATGCAAGGGCTTTTTCTTTAACGATACTTCTGCCCACTATATCAAACCAGATCGATCCTGATCCTGTAGTGACTGTCGGCTTATATTCGACGGGTAACTGGAAGTATTTGGAAATTTTATCAGTTATTCCGCCGTATAAATCTGAAAACGCTTTTTCTCTGTGACCGATTAAGTATTGGGTTTGTTCTTGAAGTATTTCTTTACTTACTTCTGTGGGACCCGGAATCAAGAGTTTCTTATGCATATCTTAACCCTTCAGCCAAAAAGGCTGACTTTAGATATAAGGCTTATGTGCATAACACCAGCTCCCAAACCGCCAACAACCGCTAAACTGAACTAAACAAGTAGTAGTTGCTTGAAAAAATAGGTGCCTTGTTTATAGGCGATGATTAGTCATCTTCGGCTTCTTCTTTAGCTAGTTCATCCGCAATTCCATCAAGGTGGCCACTTGCGTTTTTGCGTGTTTGATTTTTACTGGGCGCCTCTTCTTCGCGTCCACGCATAAAGCCCTCTTCTGCAGCAGTTATTTCGTCATCATCAAGCATTTCATCACGTTCATCTGCATTGTAGATGTCATCGGTTTCATCGCTGCGGTCTTCTTTTTCGAGTGGAGGACCATCGTAGAAGTAGGGTGGTGCTTTTTTTCCTAAGTTTTTGCTCATATGAATTACCCTTTATTTAACGTAGCTCTCTTTTGAGGAGTTTCGCTGGGTTTTATTGATATGTGGTTGAGCCTGAGCAGTCACGAGAGTTCAAATTTACATATGCTTAGCTAAACCTTCGTTAAGCGCCCAAAAAACTTGCAAGTCTTGTTAACCCGATGATTTCTTCAAAATTCAAGCCCAACGCATCCAAAACCTGGTCGAAGGTGGATTGCAGATAGGCAACGTATTTTTCAATATCCACTTCATTGCGGCTTGCTAACTCGACGGGTTTAACGCCTGAATTATCTTCGCTTCCCTGACGGGAAGACGATGATTTGATGACTTTAACAAAGCTAATAAGATCACCCGCCCGAAGTTCTCTGCCGCTTTTCTGCAGAATCCGTGCTGCCTTCACATGCTGAGGTGTCGTTTTAGTGTAGCGTGATAGATCGTCGCCTAAAACCACATGGAACGCGAGTTCACTGTTTTCTTTCCATTCTCTGCGTTTAAGCGTTTGATAGCGGTCACGGACAATAGACGCGATGTCTTTTTGTGCTTTCTCGAAGTCCTCGGGGTTTTTGACCTGTGCCAGTCGTTCCTTCATCTGGTTAAACGCATCTTTGATGAATAGTGGGATGTGTTTTTTCTTGCCCGTTAGTCCCTTTACGTCGACCATGCCGTTTTCGAGCACTCCAAGATAGTTCTTTTTGCGAGAACTAAACACGGCATAGCGGTAAGTTTTGTCTACGTCGATACCCATGCCCAATTCATGCTCGGTGTAGCGCATAACTTCGTCGATTTGCTCTTTAGAGGGGTTTTTGAGGAACAAACTATCGGTGTCGCCATAGAGTACCTGGATTCCAATAGTGCGGCAGTGGTTGAGTATTTGGGTGATGCTGTAGCGTCCGATGGCTGCGGTTGCTTCAGCGACTGGAGGACAGTAGAGATCAAAACTGTCGGCCCCAAACACACCGTAACTGGCGTTTAAGATGACTTTGAGGGCTCCTTGTGTAATGCCGTACCAGCTACGCAGTTCCGGTGGCAAGGTTTTGTCTTTGGCACGGTTTTTGTACCAGTTCACCCGCAAATCACGGAGGGCACCAATCAAGAGGCTTTCAAGCGCCCGCTTTTCTGTGCATACCCAATGTTGGGTGTCGGGGATGGTGTGTCCACGACACCCGGGATGGTTACAGCAGATGGATTGGTAACCCAGATTCCAGACTTTGATAATGGATGGATACAGGCTGGGAAAGTCCATTACCGCTACATTGAAGTGGACACCGGGAATAGGTTCAACAACGATAGCGCCTTTGTATTTTTTGCCTTTAATGACAGCAGTGGTGCTGGTTTTACCTTTTTTGGTAAGGATGTCTTCAGCGTTTGGGATAAGCATATTGCGTTTGCGGTGCTCCCGATGCAGAAAGTTACGTATCCAACGGCTTACACCTTGGCGGCTTACATCTTCCATGGGCATGCTAGCGATTCGGGCGAGCACCAAAATCAGCTTCATTGCCGAATCGTTGTCGTGGCTGGTGAGTTTGTAGGTGATTTCACTATCGCGCAGACAGTAGGCGGCGAGTTCGCTATAGTTGAGGTCACCAAAACTCTTGTCAAGATGGATTTTTTGGGTGCCGATTAAAGCGTTGCCGACATCATCAAGACTGACATCTTTGTATTTGCCGCCGTAAGCATAAATCTGCACAGAGCGGTTGAAAAAAAACTTGTAAAGATCAATATGAATACCATAACGCAGCAGACAAACGCGTTTACCAACGTCAATCGGGATGGTTTTTTTGGTGAATCCCAGATTATACGCTCGGTGGGCGAGATAGCGGAGGTCAAAATCATCGCCATTAAAGGTCAAAATAAATGGATAATCGTTTAGAACATCAAAGACTTTGTGGAGCAATTCCGCTTCAGATTCACAGTACTCCACCGTTATGCCCATAGTTAATGCGCAATCTCCCTGTTGCATGCCTTCACGTTTGAGCACAAGCACTTTTTTGTCGCCATCACTGCTATAGATTGAGCAGGCAATGACCGGGCAGGCGCCTTCTCGGGCATCAGGTACCCGTTTAGCAAGAGGCGAATAAACTTCAATGTCTATGGCAGCTCGGCGGAAACTGGGTGCAGGCGCCTCAAGTAGTTGAGCCCACATCATAGAGTATTGAGCGTATTCCTGTTCTACTTCAGTCTTGCAGTCTTGAAAGAGGTCTTTGATTTTGTTCAAATTTTCAGCGGCTTTGTTATCAGCGACTGGAACGAGGTTGCCATCCTGAACTTCATAGAGCATGCCCGGCAAAAGTTGTCTATCATAGATGTAGGATTGATAATATTTGATTTTTGATTCCCAGATTTTGGCGTCACTGTCTTGAAATTTGACACCGAGAACTTTGGGATAGTCTTCGGGAATGATATCACGTATGGTCCCTGATGATCTCCCACCGATTGCAAGCGGATCTTTGGCCACGATTTTTGTAACTTGAATAACTTTGTCGTTTAGCGGATCCACTCTTTCCTCTGATTGAAAACTATCAAACCCCTCATGGCTGGTGATGCGTTCAAACTTTCCAAGCTCATCAGCTTTGAGACTGGCTAAACAGTACGGTTTATGGTCTGTGTTATCATACCAAAAATAAAGCTGGCCTGACTCAGGCTCATATAGCTTGATAACTGCTTTTTTTTGCCGGCCGTCATAGGAGGCTGAAACAAAATAAGAAGGACCCAGATTCTGCGGTGCAAGAGGTGGGAACTGGCGAAGTTTTTTCTCTTTAGGTTTAACCACTTCAACATTTTCCTCTTTGGGTGCTTCCATCTGCGATTGGGGCACTGGGGGCGGCGCTTCCGCTTTAACCTCATTTTTCTGAGGTGGTTTAGCTGGCTGACTAAACCACTGGTCTAGTGTACTTGCCATCCCATTTTCCCTTTAGCCCAAATAGTGTTGCGTTGAGACTAAAATGTATAGTGACAAAACAAACAGAAAATAAGCCCGTATTTTTCAGGAAAAATCGGTAAAAGATAATCTAAAATTGTGGTGCCTCTCAAGAAAGTCTCTTCTTTATTTAAAGGAAAACGAATTTGGTGCATGGCATAAAAAAACTGCTATGCAAATAGGAAGAAACGGTGTGGGTTAAGGCTGATGTACATATTTTTGCTGTTCAATGTGGTTTGTGTACTTGTGAAGTGTCTATCACAGAATTTTTTGTCAGCAAACCTTCTGTATTCCGATATGTCCATGTTGTAGCACACTTTTACGTTAGTGCTCATCTGTACAGTTTGTTATCTACTCTTCTTCTTCGAATTCTTTGCCTTCCCTTACGAGTTCACGGACACGGGGGCCGCCTTTAGCACCGCCTTTGCGGCCTGCTTCTTGTACCGTCATTTTTCCTCTATCCAAATCCGTTTCTTCTCGATATCTCCTTGACAAACTATGTCACCTCCATTTATGGAACTATCAGAGAACAAACACCAACAATGATGGAAAATTCATAAACATATGTGGCTGATGGCGTGAAATAACAGCCCATAAGAATTCCCTTATTTAGGGCGCTGTATTTGCTTTGGGTGTGATAAAATTTGCTACGGGAAGCTTGGACAATTGCAATTGAAACCATGAGCTGGATGGAGCTACGTCGGCTCAATGAACGTTCAGCACTGATGCGCACTACAACGCAACTTGGTATCAAAGACGCCGGCGCCATCCGCTTAGCGTACGGGCTCGTCATTGAAACAACCCGTCGCAAAAATCTCATAGATAAATTCATCAATACTGTAATCACACCCAAAAAAATCGGTGAATACAACCAGGGTATCCAGGCTTTTCTGCGCCTCTACGTATACCAAACTCGCGTTGCCAAGAACTGGGGCAAAATCCATCTCAAGGAAGCTGAATCCATCGCAAGTTTGGGGCGCTCGATATTGGGATGGCAAACTCTCCGTGAAGTCGAACTCTGTTTGGGCTTTCTTTTAACCCGTCAGCTTGCACCAATCATGGAAGGCGCTAGTGAAACAGAGCGTATAGCCCTTGAAACATATCACCCCCTATGGTTTGTAGAGTACTGCACCAAACTTTTCGGCAAAGAAGAAGCTATAGCATTCCTCAAAGGTAGCCTCAACCCCCCACCAACATATATCCGCATCAACACTTTGGCCGTATCTGAGGAGGAAATTCTCGAAAAACTCGTTGCTGAAGGTATAAAATTTGAAAAAGCTGAGCCCTTAAATCACACATACAAAATTCTGGGGCTCAAAACACCCCTAAACATGTCGCCCAGTCTCAAATCCGGATTATTATATGTGCAAGACAAGGCAAGTTGCTTTGCCGTTCAAACCGCAAACCCCTCCCCTGGCAACACTGTTTTTGATGTCTGCGCGGCACCCGGAGCCAAAACTACTTTCCTTGCTCAACTCATGGAAAACCACGGAGACATAGTTTCGGTGGATTTCTCGACTAAACGCATGCGTACTTGGCAGATGGAAACTAAACGTATGGGTGCTAAAATCGCGGAACCGATGGTCGCTGATGCCCGTGTGTCGGTTCCAATTGTGGACGAGGCTGATTTAGTAGTTCTTGACCCACCTTGCACAAGTTCTGGTGTGTTTGCCAAGCAGCCTTCCGCAAAATGGAGGCTGAGCCCAAAATCCATAGCCAACATGAGCGGAATCCAACAACAGATGATTAACAACTGTGCCGAAAAAATCAAAGTCGGCGGCACCTTGATATATTCCACTTGCAGTGTCACGCTGGAAGAGAACGAGGGTGTAGTGGGGCAGTTCCTAAAGGAGCATTCAGACTTCAGGCTGACCAAGATTACCCCTGAATTCGGTTCACCTGGATTAGCTAACTTAACAGAATGCCGCCGACTCTACCCCCATATTCACCATTGCAACGGCTTCTTTATAGCTAAACTACAAAAAGTCTGATAATCACATTTTTTCATTTTCAAACTGCATGAGAACAAGTAGCAAAACAATGCGTTTAGCATACTACCACGCATAATTACAGCCTCTTGGATGCGTTATTAAGTTTATCGAGGACCTGTTGTCTTTTTTTATGTCTTGGACGGAGTTAGGTTGTGTATTTTGTTTCGTAGTCCCCAAGTGTCCTCTGTTGTGTCTCTTTAGGATAGAGGGGATAAGTCACTTTGAAGCCATCTACATGCGCCAGTTCATGCAACTGATGAGTAATCATGCTCTCTTTGGCAATCATGTGTTGTACCCGAATATGTCGTGCCATTAGTGCATCAGAAATCAAGCTCCGATGGCACTTATAGGGTAGCGCCTCTGCGCACATCAACGCCGTACAATTCTCCCTTGCCAGCGCCACGATTTTGAGTAGTGCATCGGTGAATTCTTTTGTTTGCATATAATCTGCGTAGCCACGGAGCTGTCCTTCGAGAGCGAGGTTTGTGCTGTTGGGTTTTGCGTGTCGGAGTCCACTGATTTTTGGGAGGTGAATGTATTTGATACTGAGGGGTTTTAGGCTGGTGGGGAGAGCTTCTTTGTTGAATTGGGAGTTATAGCGACTTTGGGGAACTGTGCGGATATCTATCAGCAATGTGACGTCATAGATTTGGAGTAGCTCTATAAATTCTTCAAGCGACCGCGTGGAATGCCCAATCGTGAGCACCGTCAACTCTGATTCCCGGCTCAAACACAGCCCTCAACAGCAACCACTATCACAACGGATTAATATAAAATCAACTCGTTGCCATGGAATAGTTCATACTTACCGGCTGGCCTTAAAAATTAAGGCGGATATTTTATTGCTGAAGACTGTTGCTAAGCGCTATGGTACTGTGGATTCAAAGGGAAGCTCAGTTGGTTTAGTAAGGCAGAAAACCCGTGTGTTGTTTGCATCTTTAGTCGTGGCGTTTCTCACATGCGATTTTGAGGTTAATGCTTCTGAAGCGCTGTTTATCCATTAGTACCAGCGCAAAAATTATTAGTTATCTCCATACTCCATATGGCTAAGGCGAATACATTGTGTCTATAGCAACCAAGCTCAAAAGCCTCAACCGTAATCAGTTGATAGCCATAGTTTTCTACGTCTCCACAGGTATACTTTTGTTTGCTTCTCTACCCCTTACCCGTTTTCCGCCGCATCTGGGCTTTCTTGGTATACTCGGTCTTATAAGTGCCTACAGTCTCCTAACAAAACGTGCTTGGGCGCCTTGGCTGATGTTTATTCTGCTGATCACAAACACCGTGTTCTCACTCTACACACTCTACTTTGTGGGACTCAGTAACGTGATGGTAGCATTAAGTATGCTCACTTACGCAGTGCTCACCTGGATAGTGACAGCACTGGTGTTGATTAAAAGAAAAGATTAACCCTTACCCGCTGAGCCACGGAACAGTATAACAATAACCTCGCGATCCACATCTATATACTGCTTATTCTCTGGAATTTCCACAAATCCATCCGCGCCGGATAGCGCCGTTATAGCACCCGCGGCTTCGAGAGGATCAGCGATTAAACGGTATTTCTCATCAAAACTAAGCTGAACCAGCACATAGGTGCGGCTACCTCTAGCACTAAACATTCTTGAGCCAGCATAGGCCGTCACAGCTTTTAAACCAGAAACGGGCCTGCCGCCTAAACGTTGCACCAGTGATCGTGCAAACAACTGAAACATCAACAGTGCTACCAAGGGATTACTGGGTATTATGAAAACGGGTTTTTCACCGATAAAGGTAACTGCAATTTGTCTGCCGGGTTTTACTGCAACACCGTTAACGACGACTCCTGGCTTACCCACTGAATCAGCGATTTCGGTGATATCAATACTTGAACAGACCACAACCATATCTGCTGATGTAGTTGCCGCCAGAAGCATCCGCGTAATTGCCTCTCTATCATCTGAGACTACGCCCAAACAGACGGGCTTAGCTCCACATTCCATCACGGTGGTGCAAATACTATATGTAGCGGCATCAAAAGTTTTTCCGGGCAACAGCGTCTTGCCAAGTTCACTAACTTCGGTACCAACTGAGAAAACCGCTACAATTGGAAATTTTAGAACTGTAACATATGTGAACCCCAAAGCGGCCAAAACGCCAATTTCAGCGGAACCCAAAACATGCCCCTTCCTGAGCACAATTGTACCTTTCTGGATGTCTGAGCCCTGTCTATGCATGTTTTCACCTTGGGAAACGGCGCTGTAAACCTGCAGAATATCGTCATCACGTTTGCCATCTTGAACGGCTATGACTACATCTGCGCCTTGCGGAAGAATAGCACCTGCGGAAACTTCTACGGCTTCACCGCTTGAGAGGATAAATTTGGGCTGTTCCCCAGCGGCGGCGGTTCCCTCAACCTTGAATATCGCGGGGTTATCTTCGGTTGCCGCTACTGTATCCCCCGCTCTTAGAGCATAACCCTGGACGGCTACAGTGGTAAAACCGGGAATATCCAACGGCGATATAACATCAATGCCCAACACTCGGTTGTAGGCTTCCAGCAGTACCACTTCTTCTTTATCTGGAGGCTGAGGCTTAAAGTTACCTTCAACGACTCGTTTAGCCTCTTCAAACGTCAACAACTTATGAGTCAAGACAGTTCACACAGAAGCAGACAAGTTCTAAACGTAAAAACATATCGAAACCAGCTGTAAATTTTCCTCTATAGACTCTTTAAAGTCTAAAAAATTAAGGGTCAACGGCAAAAATTTGGCCTATTTTTTGAGGAATATTTTCTAGTTTTTCTACTATCTCGTCTGGATTCTGTCTGCTTTGGACTAAATCGTTTAAACTGTTGAACTGCGAGGGTACAAATATTGTTCTCAGACCCGCCTCTTTGGCACCTTTGATGTCTTCTAAGGGGCTATCTCCAATGAATACCGCTTCATGTGCTTGAACCTGAAGCCGGTTTAGGGCTTCACGGAAAATTCTACGACTGGGTTTTCGCCATTCCACCTCTTCGGAGATGACGACAGCATTGAAGTAGTTGTGGATATTTGTCTTTCGGAGGCTTTTGTGGATAACAGGGGCATGGGTAAAGTTGCTGATTAAGCCCACTCGATACTGTTTGATAGTCTGCTTTAAGAGTTGCTTGGCGCCTTCACGAAGCTCCAATGTGTCGATGAAGTCTTGGAAAAATATGTTGAGCGCCGTCTTAACTCGCCTATCCTCAGGTACCACCTTAAACCCCAAGTTGCACAATGCCTCAGAAACCCACACGGCATTAGTAACTTCCCTGAACTGCTCATAACGGATCCTGTGGTACTTCTGATGGGCCTCACCGTAAGCCTCCAAAAACTTATCCTTCTCCGTCTCAAACCCCTCCGCTGTCAATGCCGAGTAGAGCTTGGCTTCCGAGTCTGCCATGTTGTAGCCTCGGCAGTTAACTAAGGTGCCAATACAGTCAAAAATCACTGCTCTACAGGGCATCAGAGTTCCCTTTTTTGTAACCGAGACCTTTTTCTAGTTTCTCTGTTGCTTCTCCGATGGCGGTATCTAACAGTTTGGTTGGGTTACCGATGGCGGCTTCCACTTTTTGGTCAAAGGCAGCGGCACCCAGATACCTCAGCCCCAGTTTCTCTGTTTCTTTTTCGATGATATTTGAGTTGTCTCTTTTCATATTCTCGACAATACCAATTATGGGCATTTTGAGTTCACAGAGCAGAGCCACCTGTTTTTTGACGACCTCAAACGCCAGAAGCGACGGTGTTGTGATAATCAAGAATTCGATTTTTTTAGCCAGCCGCACCAAATCCAGCACGGCATCTCCAATACCTGGAGGCATGTCGATTATGAGAAAATCAAGCTTACCCCACTGAGTGATCGCCAGCAATTCGATAAGTGCGTTTGAAACATCTACACCACGCAGAGGCGCCGGTTTATCACCGACGAAATAAACCAGCGACATATAGGTTATCCCCTCAACTTCAGCCGGAACTAAGCCTTTATCCTCTTTTGGTTGCACATCTTTGGGGATGCCCAGGATTATGTGGGTTGAGGGACCCGTAAAATCTGCGTCGAACAATCCAACTCTAAAGCCAACTCTAGCAAGTGAGAGCGCTAGTGCCGATGCAACCATGCTTTTGCCAACTCCGCCCTTGCCGCTGGAAATTGCTACAATCCGCCTTGTTTTTGCCAGTCGCTCGCCGATTATACTCGTGCGGGGATCAATCACTTCATTTAACTCCTTTTATATCCTCAAGCCAGACGCCGCGACCACTAGCGATTTCAAAGTCGGGACTGCCGCATTTGGGACACTTGATGTAGGTATGGGCGGCTTCGGGCACGAAATGGATGGCTTCAGCGTCGGCTTTGCCGAGTTTTTTGGAGCTGTACTGCCATGTGGCACCGCAGACTCGGCATTTCAGAGTGGACTTTGCTTTCAGAATCCGGAATTTGACACCTTTTAGCAGGCCTTCACTCATCTGTTTTAGCGCAAACTGCAGAATCGACGGCTCTATCTGCTGAAGCGCCCCTACCCGAATGGTGATTTCTGAAACTGACTGTAGATGTTCCTGTTCTGCGATTTGTTGCACAGAAACAAGGATGGATTCAGCTAAGGCCCATTCATGCATAAATGTAGGTGCTTTACGGCACAATAAAAGAATATTGCAGATGCATCCTATTCCGGTTCATCAGTAACTTTAAATCGCGTCTTACCTTAATCTTTTTGGTGTTCTTTTTGACCAATAAAATCAAGGTTATGGCTTTTGCTGGTAGTCTACGAACCGGTTCCTACAACAAAGCCTTAGTTCGTGCTGCCGTTGAAGTCGCACCGTCGACAATAGCTATAGAAACGTATGATTTAGAGGGAATTCCTCCCTACAACACTGACCTGGAAGGTAACCCGCCTCCTAAAGTTGTGGAGTTCAAAGAAAAAATACGTACCGCAGACGCTTTGCTCATCGCCACCCCCGAATACAACTATTCCATCCCAGGGGTACTCAAAAACGCCATAGACTGGGCCAGTCGACCCCCAAAAGGTAACCCATTGGAAGGCAAACCAGTCGCCATCATGAGCGCCTCGGGAGGACGATTTGGCGGTGTCAGAGCACAATATCACCTGCGGCAGGTCTTTGTTTTCCTAGATATGCATCCGATTAACCGCCCCGAAGTAATGCTCTCAGATGCACAAAACAATGTGGATGCAAAAGGAAGCCTAACTAACCAGCAAACCCGCCAGCTCATCAGCCAACTTCTGGAATCTCTGGCGGCGTGGACTATTAGACTGCAAGCCAAATCAAAACCGCAATAAAACAAACTCCTTACACACGATTCCCAGAGGGCACAATTTTTTACATAGCAAACATTATCCCTGCAAAGTTTCACTCATAATGTTTGTGTCGATTTAATAGTTAGATTTAGACTCAAGCAAACTTAATCTATCACAGCTAACCTATAAGCCCCAATTTAGTAAACAAACGTTTGAATAGTACATGGGAGATGTTGCTAATCCGAGTAATAGCTGACCTTCATATTCATGGTCGATACAGTCGTGCAACCAGCGGACAAATGAGCTTGAGCGAAATAGCAAAATACGCAAAGATCAAGGGGCTCAACTTGGTGGGCACAGGCGATTTTACCCATCCATTATGGCTCAGAGAAATCCGCGAAACTCTCACCCCTGAAGCCGACACCGGGCTACTCCAGCTCACCAGTGGTGATTCACCTGTGCGTTTCATGCTTCAAACCGAAGTTTGTACCATCTTTGATTACAAGGGTGAATCCAAAAAGATACATCACGTTATATTAACCCCAAACTTGGAGACCGCTGACCAAATTAACGAGCGACTAAAACGCTTCGGTAATTTAACCTCTGATGGACGGCCCATCCTTAACTGCACTGCACCACAACTCGTCGAAGAAATCATGGCAGACAGCGCAGACAACATGGTCTTCCCCGCCCACGCTTGGACACCTTGGTTTAGCATTTTTGGTGCTTTCAGCGGCTTTAACACAGTTGAGGACTGCTACCAAGACATGACCAAACACATCCACGCGCTCGAAACGGGTTTGTCCTCCGACCCGGCGATGAATTGGCGCCTAAGTAGCCTAGACAAATACGCATTGGTATCAAACAGCGACTGCCACAGCTTCTGGCCCTGGCGCATCGGCAGAGAGGCCAATGTATTTGACCTACCCAGTTGTACCTACAACCATGTGACTTCAGCAATATCTGACAATGACCCTGAACGCTTTAAATTTACCATCGAAACCGACCCCGCCTATGGCAAATACCACTGGACAGGACACCGCAACTGCAAAGTCAGTCTCTCACCGCCAGAAGCCATAAAATTCAGCAACATCTGCCCCGTTTGCCGCCGAAAACTCGTCAAAGGTGTTGAACAACGTGTGGAGGAACTCGCAGACCGGTCATCAGATTACAGACGAAATAATGCTCCAAGCTTTAAGCGTCTGTTGCCACTCAGCGAAATCATCGCCGCCGTCATCGGAACCGATTCGCCTGCCATCCAAGCCGTCTGGAAACCCTACAATACACTTATAGAAAAATTCGGTGACGAATACACAGTGCTTATGGATGCTTCACTTGAGGAGATGGCGTCTGTAGTGGATGTGCCATTTGCACAGGCAGTTGTTAAGGTGCGGTTTGGCTCAGCAAAGGTTACGCCGGGTTACGATGGCGTATATGGACAGCTTGTGCTGGGTGTTGATATTCCGATGATTAAGCCTAAGCCTCCGGTGGTACCGCCGCGGGTGCAACAACGGAGCATAAATGACTTCTGGTAAAACGCTTTAAAGTAGTGTGTGTGTGGGGTTCTTCCGGTTCTTCGTCAAAACAGGGGTGGGTAAGGACATAAGTTTCTTTGATATAGTGTTGTATGGAATCCAAGGAGAGGTTGGGGTGACGGCGGTAGTGCTTGTAGCGGCGGTAGTTGGCGTGAGGGTTAAAAAAGACGGAAATATTTCACTCCTCTCTGTTTTTGTTAACCATTTTTGTTGTTTTTAGATGGTTATGTCATGTTTTCTATGATGCGATTCTACAGTGCTTAGTACATGGCAAGACTCGTTACCTGATGCGGTGCAAGCTCGCTTGGGTAAGATATTTATTGATGGTTTGTGGGTGGTTTATGGGGTGCGTTGGGTAAGCGTGTGTGGTGTTCTGTCTTGGAGGCAGGTGGTTATCAGTATTAATGGTGTGTTTCATGTTGGACATGTTGCCCTTTGGATTTAGTAGGTGTGTGGGAGTGTTTTTG